>NZ_JBEOVY010000198.1:0-14166 GCF_040295745.1 Saccharopolyspora sp. NPDC002686 | reverse complement strand
GCCATGAACTCCTGGCGGGTCCGGGCGTCCACCTCTTTCGAGCACCGGCACGGCGCCGAGCTCGAGGCGTCGATGGCCGCCGGGCAGGCCGACATCGCGGTCGGGCCTGCACCGTCCGATTGGGACGGTCCGGTGCACGAACTGGGGGTGGAGGAGTTCGTCGTCGTGCTGCCGCCGGACGATCCGCTCGCCGACGGCGCGAAGGACGTCGAACTACCGCTGCTCGCCGACCGCGGCTGGGTGCACTACAGCCCGGAGAACGGCCTGGCCGAGGTGCTGGACCAGGCTTGCGCGGGAGCCGGATTCCAGGCGCGCGCGGCGGTCCGCACCGAGCAGACCGCCGCGGCGCCGATGCTCGCCGCCGCCGGGCTCGGCCCGGCGCTGGTGCCGGCGAACATCATCCCGAAGCAGTTCGGCGGCGCTCTCCTGCGGCCCGACCCGCCGGTCCAGCGCACCTTGACCGCCTACACCCGAAGCAGCCCCGACCCGCTCACCGCAGCATTCGTCGACACCCTCGCCCGCAAGGCCGCGGTGTTCCCCGACCACGTCCGCCGCCGCATCGTCGGGTGAGCGGCGCTCACCCGGTGAACAGCTGCGCGACCTTCTGGACCAGCTCGTAGACGCCGTAGACGAAGGGAACGGTCACCCAGACCCACGACACGGCCAGGACTGCTCGGCGGTTCATCGGACCTCCGGTTCGTGGAACTTCGGGTTGACCGGGCGGACCAGTTCATTGGCCGCGAAGCCGACCACCAGCAGACCGATCATGATCACCAGCGAGGTCGTGTACAGGTCCGGACCCGTCGCACCGGCCGCTTCGCGGGCGTCGGCGATGGCGTTGACGATCAGCGGTCCCAGCACTCCGGCCGCCGACCACGCCGTCAGCAACCGGCCGTGGATCGCACCGACCTGCGCGGTGCCGAACAGGTCCTTCAGGTAGGCCGGGATGGTGGCGAAACCGCCGCCGTAGAAGGACAGGATCAGCATCGCGCACAGCACGAACACCGGGATCCCGGACGATCCCGCCAGCAGGATTCCCAAGTACAGCAGGACACCGCCGCCCAAGTAGACGCGGTAGATGTTCTTGCGCCCCACGACGTCCGATGTGGACGACCAGATGAACCGGCCCGCCATGTTGGTCAGCGACAGCAGCGCGACGAACCCGGCCGCCGCGCCGGCCACCACCGGCGTCGAGCTGTTCGCGAAGAAGCCGCTGATCATCGGGGACGCCTTCTCCAGGATGCCGATGCCCGCGGTGACGTTGCAGCACAGGACCACCCACAGCAGCCAGAACTGCGGGGTGCGCACCGCGTTGCGGGCCGTCACGTTCGCGGTGGTGATCATCGGCTTCGACACCGGTCGCGCGCTCGATCCCGGGTTCCACCCCGGCGGCGGCGTCCGGATCAGCAGTACGCCCAGCGACATGAACACCGCGTAGACCACGCCGTGGACCAGGAAGGTCAGCGCGATGCCGGACCGGTCGCTGCCGAAGGACGACAGCATCTGCGTCGACCACGGCGAGGCGATCAGCGCGCCACCGCCGAAGCCCATGATCGCGATCCCGGTGGCCATGCCCGGCCGGTCCGGGAACCACTTGATCAGCGTCGACACCGGGGAGATGTAGCCGATGCCCAGCCCGATGCCGCCGACGAAGCCGTAGCCGAGCACCACCAGCCAGTACTGGCCGAGCGCGACGCCCGCCGACGAGATCAGGAACCCCAGCGAGAAGCAGGTGGTGGCCACCGCCATCGCCCACCTCGGGCCGCGGCGCTCCACCGTCGTCCCGCCCAGCGCGGCGGACAACCCGAGCATCACGATCCCCAGCTGGAACGGCAGCGCGCTCAAGGTGCCGTTGAGGCCGAGCGCGTCCTCCAGCGGCGGTTTGAAGACGCTCCAGGCGTAGACCTGCCCGATGGCCAGGTGCACCGCCAGCGCAGCGGGCGGCACCAGCCAGCGGTTCCAGTCCGCGGGCGCGACGGTGCGAGTGGGAGAGAGCAGATCTGCGACCATCAGGCCTCCGGCCACGTGCTGTCGATCACGGCGCGCCGAGGATACTTGTGGAACGGCGGTCCGACGAGGGTTGACTTCCGCCGAGCGAACGGGTGAGTGAGGGACTGATGGGACGCGTCACCGTACGCCGACCGGTGCTGAGGATCGCCGCCAACGGCACCAGGAGCAGACCGGACGCGCTCGCCGCCGAGGAGCCGCTGGAGATCCGCGTGGACGGCAGCCCGCTGTCGGTGACCATGCGCACGCCCGGTCACGACGTCGAGCTCGCGCACGGGTTCCTGCTGACCGAAGGCGTCATCCACGACCGCGAGCAGCTGGCCACCGCGCGCTACTGCGACAGCCCCGGGCCGGACGGGCGCAACACCTACAACGTGCTGGACATCGCGCTCGCCCCCGGCGTGCAGCCGCCCGACTCGTCGGTGACCCGCAACTTCTACACCACGTCGTCGTGCGGCGTGTGCGGCAAGGCCGCGCTCGACTCGGTCCGGTTGAGCACCCGCCACTCCCCCGCCGCCGATCCGCTCACCGTGACCGCGGACACCCTCATCGGCCTCCCCGACCAGCTGCGCGCCGCCCAGCGCGTCTTCGACACGACCGGCGGCCTGCACGCGGCCGGCCTGTTCAGCGGCGATGGCGAGCTGCTAGCCGTGCGGGAGGACGTGGGGCGGCACAACGCGGTCGACAAGGTGCTCGGCTGGGCGTTGCTGGCGCAGCGCGTGCCGCTGTCCGGGTGCGTGCTGATGGTGTCCGGACGCGCGTCGTTCGAGCTGGTGCAGAAGGCCGCGATGGCGGGCGTACCGGTGCTCGCCGCGGTCTCCGCACCGTCGTCCCTGGCCGCTGACCTCGCCGATGAACAGGGCATGACCCTGATCGGCTTCCTGCGCGGACAGTCCATGAACGTCTACACCGGGGCCGAGCGCATCGTGACCAACGACATGACGGACTAGCGGCGGAGCGCGCCCGGCGTTGGCACGATGGAGAGCAAGACCGCCACGGGAGGGATGCATGCGCGATTCGCAGGGCCCCCTGCTGCCGCGCCGCAGTGTTCTCGCCGCCGGGATCACCGGCGTCGCCGCTCTCGGGCTGGGCGTGGGCGGGCGGATCGGGTCCGCCCCGCCCGAGACGCCGGTGGCGTTGTCCACCGAGTCGAACGTGTCCGTGGAGCGGCTCTACTCGCACGCCAGGAACTGCTTCATCAACTTCGTCCTGATGTTCCCGAAAGGCGTTGCGCGCCAAGGACTTCCGGTGTGCCTGATGCTGCACGGCCGGTTCGGCGATGCGCGCAAGTCCGTGTTCGGCCTGCCGGACTGGCTGTCGGACGCCGTCGCAGCGCGGCGCATCCCGCCGTTCGCGTTCCTGGCGGTGGACGGCGGCGGGAACAACTACTGGCACCGGCGCCCGAACGACGATCCGCTGTGGATGCTGCTCGGCGAGGTGCCGCGCTGGCTGGCCGAGCGCAACCTCGGGGGAAGCCGTCACCAGCCGTTCGCCTCGGCGGGCATCTCGATGGGCGGCTTCGGCACGCTGCTCTACGCCCGGCGCAGGCGCGAGATGGGCGACCCGCTGTCGGCGGCCGCAGTGGTGTCGCCGGCGCTGATCACCAGCTGGCCGGAGATGCGCAAGCGCAAGGCGTTCGGCAACGAGGCGGAATGGGCGGCGATCGACCCGCTGCGCCACATCAAGTCGCTCGGCGATCTGCCGCTGGGCGTGTGGTGCGGCACCGAGGACCGCTTCATCGAGGGCACCCGCCGCTTCATCCAGCTGGCCGACCCCGACTACGCCTCCACCACGCCGGGCGGCCACAACAGCCGCTACTACCGAAAAGCCCTCCCCGAGCTGGTGAACTTCATCGGCGGGAAACTTCCCAACCCCGGCACCAAGTAGTGCCTGGTCAGACCCCGTGCGCACTTTCCGGGGCCAGAGCACCAGAAAGTGCTCACGGGTCAGGACCTGCCGAAGAAAGTCGGAGCACCCACTGAGGCTTTTCCATCCTGTTCGGGCTGCGACCGCGAAGCACGTCCGGCACCGCGCTGCGAGGGTCGCATGCGCCGCAGGCGCATAACCCACCCTCGCAACTCGCACCGCCGCGGGTTCTCAGCGTTCGCCTGGCGAGGACGGCCAACCCGCCGTGTATTGGCATACATAAGGGTTGGCACCCGGAGTCCAGGCGGGCGCTGAGGTTCCGCTACCCGCACCGCCACGCAAAACGCGGATGGAAAAACCTCACCGGAACCTCACGCCAAGCGGAGCTTCCTCGGTTCCGCGGTGTAGGTGTCGGCTCCGAAGCGGTCGTTGAGGGGCACCGTGCCGTAGAGGGTCCAGCGCAGGATCGCCGGCCAGGGGCCGTAGCCGGCGTCGGTGTTGAGGTGTTCGCCGTCCAGTATCACGTCCATCTCCACCTGGAGGGCTTCCGCGAGGCCGTGGGCCTGGTGCATCGACAGGTACGGGTCACCGGTGCCGACCACCAGCCGCGTGATGCCCGCTGCGCGGCGCAGCGCCGACGAGTCCGTCGGGTACGGCGCGATGTCCTGGGCGTCCGGGTGCTGCCAGTCAGGGGCCGGCGGGGCCACCAGGAGCACCCGGTCCGCGCGCCGGGAACGCCCCTCGATGGTCGCCGCGTGGTGCAGCCACAGCGCCACACCGCAGGAGTGGGCCGCCACCACGAGTTCGGCTTCCTTCGGCACTGCCTCCAGCCGCTCGCGCAGCACCGGCAGCCAGTCCGCCAGCACCGGCCGGTCCGGGCCGGGGAACGAGGGCAGTTCGACGTCGACGTCTTGCTCGCGGAGCTGACCGGCGAGCCACTGCTGCCAGTGCCAAGGGCCGGATCCCGTCATCCCGTGAATCAGCAGGACGTGCATCTCGCTCATGGCAGCCGCTCCCCGGAGAGATGATCTGGTCTGTACCCAAGGATCATCTAACCCGCCGCGGTCCGCAGCGGAGACGCCCGGGGGCAAACGTGAAACAGCCCGCGACGGGAAGCCGTCGCGGGCTTGGACGTTTCAACGACACGAACTCGAAAACCGCTGTCCCGCAGCCAGTTCCGCGCCGGAAGCGCAGAAACGGGCCGGGTCAGGCCGACTTCTCGCGGCGCTCTCGACGCGTTGCCTGGCGTGCCACGATCGTTGGGTTCACGTTCTCCCGGACCGTCTGCTCGGTGATCACGACCTTGGCGACGTCCGACCGGCTCGGGATGTCGTACATCACCGGGAGCAGGACCTCTTCCAGGATCGCGCGCAGACCGCGGGCGCCCGTGCCGCGCAGGATCGCCTGGTCGGCGATCGCCTCCAGCGCCGTCTTGGTGAACTCCAGCTCCACGTTGTCCATCTCGAACAACCGCTTGTACTGCTTCACCAGGGCGTTGCGCGGCTCGGTCAGGATCTGCACCAGCGACGCCTTGTCCAGGTTCGTCACGCTGGCCACCGTGGGCAGCCGGCCGATGAACTCCGGGATCAAGCCGTACTTGATCAGGTCCTCGGGCATCACGTCGGAGAAGTGGTCGGTGGTGTCGATCTCGGCCTTGGAGCGCAGCTCCGCGCCGAACCCGACGCTGTGCTTGCCGACCCGCTCCTCGACGATCTTCTCCAACCCGGCGAACGCGCCCGCCACGATGAACAGCACGTTCGTGGTGTCGATCTGGATGAACTCCTGGTGCGGGTGCTTGCGGCCGCCCTGCGGGGGCACGCTGGCGGTGGTCCCCTCCAGGATCTTCAGCAGGGCCTGCTGCACGCCCTCGCCGGAGACGTCGCGGGTGATCGACGGGTTCTCGCTCTTGCGGGCGATCTTGTCGACCTCGTCGATGTAGATGATGCCGGTCTCGGCGCGCTTGACGTCGTAGTCGGCCGCCTGGATCAGCTTGAGCAGGATGTTCTCGACGTCCTCGCCCACGTACCCGGCCTCGGTCAGCGCGGTGGCGTCGGCGATCGCGAACGGGACGTTCAGCATCTTCGCCAGCGTCTGCGCGAGGTAGGTCTTGCCGCACCCGGTCGGGCCGAGCATCAGGATGTTCGACTTGGCCAGCTCGACGGCCTCTTCACCACGGCTCTCCCGGCGCTCACCGGCCTGGATGCGCTTGTAGTGGTTGTAGACCGCGACCGACAGGTTCCGCTTCGCCGGGTCCTGCCCGATGACGTACTGGTCGAGGAACTCGTGGATCTCCGCCGGCTTGGGCAGCTCGTCGAGCTTGACCTCACCGGCCTCGGCCAGCTCCTCCTCGATGATCTCGTTGCAGAGATCGATGCACTCATCGCAGATGTACACGCCGGGGCCGGCGATGAGTTTCTTCACCTGCTTCTGGCTCTTCCCGCAGAAGGAGCACTTCAGCAGGTCGCCGCCGTCACCGATACGTGCCATGACCGCTGACCCCGTCCCCTCCGGCGCGCCGTCCGGTAGCGCGCCTGACCGTATGTGCTTCCGACGGTACCTGGCGTTCCCCGAGTTCGGGGAGACTCACAGTGTCCGCCATGGCCAAGCGTGATGTGACCAGCACAGCGCTCGGCGTGTCGTGATCCCCGCTGCCGGGCGTGCCGCCCGACCGCGTTGCCGGGAGGCTACGCGTTCCCACCGGCCGCAGCAGCTGTTTTCTCCGACTGCTGAATGCGCCGCAGCGCACGCCCGGCCGAAGCCGGCGTGCACGACCACCCATGGGTTGATACCTGCCGGACGGCACGGCCGCTACCGGCGGAAACGCGATGTGACGCACGACTCGCGCCGCTGCGTCCCCAGTCGTGCTCGTGCCCCGACGCCACCCGGGTGATCGACCCGCGACGGGGCGATGCACCCCGCCGCAGGCCCGCAGGGGCCGCCTCACCCGGACACCCGGCCCGGCTGAGACGGCCCCTGACCAGCTGTACTCGCAGCCCCTGGAAATCAGGCCTTACGCCTTCTGCTCCGAGAGCTTGCGGTACGGGACGACCTCGTCGATGATCCCGTACTCCACGGACTGCTCCGCGGTGAGGATCTTGTCGCGGTCGACGTCCTGGCGGACCTGCTCCTGCGAGCGGCTGGTGTGCTTGGCCAGCGTCGACTCCATCAGGTCGCGCATCCGCTGGACCTCGGCGGCCTGGATCTCGAGGTCCGAGACCTGGCCGTAGATGCCCTCCACGGACGGCTGGTGGATCAGCACCCGCGAGTTCGGCAGCGCCTGGCGCTTGCCCTTGGTGCCCGCCGCCAGCAGCACCGCCGCCGCCGACGCCGCCTGCCCGAGGCAGATCGTGCGCACGTCGGGACGCACGTACTGGATGGTGTCGTAGATGGCCATCATCGCGGTGAACGAGCCGCCCGGAGAGTTGATGTACATCTGGATCTCGCGGTCCGGGTCGTCCGACTCCAGGAAGAGCAGCTGCGCCATCACGTCGTTGGCGGAGGCGTCGTCGACCTGGACGCCGAGGAACACGATGCGCTCCTCGAACAGCTTGTTGTACGGGTTCGACTCCTTGACCCCGTACGCGGTGCGCTCGACGAACGAGGGCAGCACGTACCGGGACTGCAGGGACTGGTAAGGGTTCACGGCGGGTGACTCCTCAGTTGCTAGGTCCGGGCGGGATGGTCAGCTGCGCGGCAGGTTCGCGGCACTCGCCACGTGGTCCACGAACCCGTACTCGCGGGCCTCCTCCGCGGTGAACCACCGGTCGCGGTCGGAGTCCTGGGTGATCCGCTCCACGGTCTGACCGGTCTGGTCCGCGATCAGCTCGGCCATCTCCTTCTTGTGCCTGGAGAACATCTTGGCCTGGATCTCGATGTCCGAAGCCGTACCGCCGAGACCGGCCGACGGCTGGTGCATCATGATCCGCGCGTGCGGCAGCGCGAACCGCTTGCCCTTGGCGCCCGCGGACAGCAGGAACTGCCCCATCGAGGCCGCCATGCCCATCGCCACGGTCGCCACGTCCGGCTTGATCAGCTGCATGGTGTCGTAGATCGCCATGCCCGCCGTCACCGAACCGCCCGGCGAGTTGATGTACAGCGAGATGTCGCGATCCGGGTCCTCGGCCGCCAGCAGCAGCAGCTGCGAGCAGATCTGGTTCGAGATCGAGTCCTCGACCTGGGAGCCGAGGACGATGATGCGCTCCCGCAGCAGCCGCTCGTAAACCGAGTCGTTGAGCGAGAGTCCGTTGGTACCCGTCCGCATGGACGGCGCCTGCGCGTCGGACGCCGGAGTCAGGTGCTGCGTCACGTCTCCCCTGCCTTCTCCCACATTGGGCTCTTACTCGTGGGCCACTCCGGTCACTCGCGCCGCTTCCGGTCCGCTTCCACAGTGGACCGAGCTGGTCGGCGGGCGACTTCGACGGCCCTGCTTCCCTCTCGGGTGATCCGCTACAACCGACCCTAACGAAAGTGGGCGGCACCAGCTTCCCAGTACCGCCCACGTTCGCTTAGAGCATGTTTATCGAGTTGTCGAGCGAGAGACGGGTCACTCCGCCTTCTCGGCCTCGGCGCTCTCCTCGTCCTGCTGCGGACCGAACAGCTCGTCCATGTCCAGCTCGTTGCCCTCGGAGTCGGTGACCTTGGCCTGGCGCACCACCGAGAACAGCGCCTTGCTGCGCCGCACGTCGGCGAACAGCGCGCCGAGCTGACCCGACTGCTGGGCCTGCTGGACGAACTGGTCCGGGCTCACGCCGTAGCGCTGCGCCTGGTAGATGATCCGCTGGGTCAGCTCCTCGTCGGAGACCGAGACGCCCTCTTCGTCGGCGATGGTGTCCAGGATCAGCTGGGTCCGGACCGCCTTCTCGGCTTCCTCGCGGGTCTCCGCGTCGAACTGCTCGCGGGTCTTGCCCTGCTGCTCGAGCCACTCCTCGAGGCGCTTCTCGTCGTGGTCGAACGGGTGCACCGCGTCGTGCTGGCGCGCCTCGACCTCGGACTCGACGACCTTCTCCGGCAGCGGCACCTCGACGGTCTCCAGCAGCGCGTCCAGGACCTTGTCCCGGGCCTGCATGCCCTGCTGCATCTTCTTGACCTTGCCCATGCGCTCGCGCAGGTCGGCGATGAGCTCCTCAGCGGTGTCGAACTCGCTGGCCATCTGGGCGAACTCGTCGTCGGCCTCGGGCAGCTGGCGCTCCTTGACGGAGTTCAGCTTGACCGTCACCTCGGCGTCCTTGCCGGCGAACTCGCCGGCGACCAGGTTGGTGGTGAAGGTCTTGGTGTCGCCCTCGCTCGCGCCGACCAGCGCGTCGTCGATGCCCTCGATCAGCTGACCGGAGCCGATCTCGTAGGACAGACCGCTGGTCTTGGCGTCCTCGACGTCCTCGCCGTCGACGGTGGCCGACAGGTCGATGCTGACGAAGTCGCCCTCCTGCGCGGCCCGGTCGACGCCGGCGAGGGTGCCGAAGCGAGCGCGCAGCGAGTCCAGCTGCTCGGTCACCTCGTCCTCGGTGACCTCGACGTCGTCCACGCTCACCGCGAGCTCGCCGAAGGCGGGCACGGTGATCTCGGGGCGGACGTCGACCTCAGCGGTGAACGCGATCTCGGCGCCGTCCTCGATCTTGGTCACCTCGATGTCCGGGCGACCGAGGGTGCGCACCTCGCTGCTGTTGACCGCTTCCAGGTACTTGGCCGGAACCGCCTCGTTGACGACCTCGTCGAGCACGGGGGCGCGGCCGATGCGGCTCTCCAGCACCCGCGCCGGAACCTTGCCCGGGCGGAAGCCGGGGATGCGAACCTGCTGGGAAAGTGCCTTGTACGCGCGATCGAAGTCCGGCTTGAGCTCGTCGAACGGCACCTCGACGTTGATCCGGACGCGCGTCGGGCTCAGGTGCTCGACGGTGCTCTTCACGTGGTCTCCTAGTGCGAACGTGCTTTGATTCCCGGCGCTACCAGCGGGCGCGGTGCAACACCACGTCCAATGCCGGGCTGACCTCCGAGTCTATTGCTTCCCGCCCGGAGCCACGGGCCGGGGTTGCGAGAAGCGAAGTTGGGCAGCCTCACCTAACGCCGAGCCGCCATCCGTGCTTGAGTGGAATCGTGCAGCACACCACCGCCGATCACGCCACCTGCGCGGCGCTGTCCACCGGTCTCGCCGAACCGCTGACCGGGACCGCCGCGGTCGCGCGCGGCTGGCTGTGCCTGGAGCAGCGCGGGCCGTGGGGGCACAACGCGCTGGTGCAGAGCCACCTGGACCCGGACCTCGGCCGGGCGCTGGAGGCGAAAGCGGGCGAGCACGGCGTGCGGGTCCAGCTGATCCGCCGCCCCGGACGCCACGCGGACACCCCCGGCGACGCCACCCGGCACGTCCTGCTCGCCAACACCGAACCCGGCACCGGCTGGCTGCGCGAGCACACCACCGACGACCCGGCCGAACTGCTCGACCTCGACTTCGAGCGCATCGCCGCCGGACACCACGACGACTGGGGACGACCGGCCGCCGACCCCCTGCTCCTGATCTGCACCAACGGCCGCCGCGACCGGTGCTGCGCGCTCCTCGGCCGCGAGCTGATCACCGACCTGGCCGGACGCCACGAGAACGCGATCTGGGAAACCTCGCACACCGGCGGACACCGCTTCGCCCCCGCCGCAGTGCTGCTGCCCAGCGGATACACCTACGGACGGCTCACCGCCCACGCCGTCGAAGCAGTCCTGTCCGCGGCCGCCTCCGGAAAAGTCGCCCTCGAGCACTGCCGCGGCCGATCGACCTGGGACCGCGCCGGACAAACCGCCGAACTCGCCGTCCGCGAACACCTCGGCGAACACCTCACCGACGCGCTGCGCATCACCGGCAGCACCGCCGACCAGGTCGAAGTGGCCCACCAGGACGGCCGCCGCTGGCAGGTGACCGTGCACACCCGCGAACTCGACCCGCCCCGCCCCAACAGCTGCGGCAAAACGGCGGTCCGCCCCACCTCGACCACCGCGGTCGACATCACCGACCGCTGAACATCGAACCGACCGCGGCGCTCAACTCGGTGGGCGTGACAGCCGTGACGATCCCGTCCGCAGGCGTCAGCTCAGCCACGCCCTGCGGACCCGGAACGACGAACGACACCACGACCAGCAGCGCCAACGCGGCACCCAGCACCACGCACACCACCACCGCGGGCAAGTGCACGCGCAACCCCGGAATCCCCTCGCGCATGACCGGGAAATCGGCGCCCCACGCCCGGCCGTTACCAAGCGTCACGCACGACTGCGACCCAGATCACCAGCAAAACCCACCCGGAAAGCAAAAAACCGGCCGCCCGCGAGAAGCGAGCGACCGGCCGCGACGTCGGGGTGGCGGGATTTGAACCCACGACCCCTCGCACCCAAAGCGAGTGCGCTACCAAACTGCGCCACACCCCGTCCGACGTGCGACGCACCCGAGAACCCCGGGTGCGTTGCGAAGAGCCTATCGCGACCCGCTAAGCTGTGGCACGCAAGGTCGCCGAAGCCACCGGGAACCGCCCGGAGGAACAAGCGAAACCAGCACGCGGGCGTAGCTCAATGGTAGAGCCCCAGTCTTCCAAACTGGCTACGCGGGTTCGATTCCCGTCGCCCGCTCCGAGCTTGGGTGGAGTGTGCCAACGCTTTGCTTTGGCCTTTGCTCTTCGCCATTGCCGTGGGGGGCCGAGCCCCCCACATCCCCACGGTGCGGGGGTTTCCTTTTCTTTGCTCCGTGCGTTTTGGGGCGTTCCCGACCTGGGTTTTCACCAGCACGCCGTGGGTCACCACTTTTTGACCCGTCTCCGTTGTCTTGACCCGTCGCCGCTGTCTTGACCCGTCTCCGTTGTCGTTGGCCTCCTCGCCACCGTTGGCCTTGGTCTCGGGCTTCGCTCTCGGTTGTCGTTGGGCTTGGGTGGGGTTTTTGATCTTTGGGGGTTGGTTTGGGTTGAAAATGTTTTGGGGAGTGTCGGGGGGTTGGGTCAAGCTGGTGGGGTTCGGGGTGCTGTTGGGGCTTTGGTTTTTGATCTCTTCTGCTTGGGGGTTTTGTGCGGCGGCTTGAGTACAAGTGGCTCGTTGGGATCACCTTCGTGCTGGCTTTGATCATGCAGATCCTGGACGTCACGATCTTGAACGTGGCGCTCGCCACGTTGGGGCGGGAGTTCCAGGTGGATCCGGCTGCGCTCCAGTGGGTGCTGACCGGGTACATGATCAGTTTGGCCGTGTTCATCCCTTCTTCCGGTTGGATCGCCGATCGGTTCGGGAGCAAGCGGACGTTTCAGGCTGCCGTGATCATCTTCACCTTCGCTTCCGTGCTTTGCGGGGTGTCCGGTGAGTTGTGGATGCTCATCGGCGCTCGGGTGCTGCAGGGCGTTGGTGGCGGGATGTTGGTGCCCGTCGGGCAGGCCATGCTGTTCCGGGCCTTCCCCGCCAACGAGCGGGCGAAGGCCGGGGCCGTGCTGTCCATTCCGATCACCGTTGCTCCGATGCTCGGGCCGGTTCTCGGGGGTGTGCTCGTCGAGTACGCCAGCTGGCGGTGGGTGTTCTTCATCAACGTGCCCGTCGGGGCGCTCGCGCTGCTGTTCACCGTGCTCTACCTGCGGGAGGAGGAGCGCCGCGATCCCGGGCGGTTCGACTTCCCCGGCTTCCTGCTCGCCGGCGTCGGGTTGGCGACGCTGCTGTACGGGCTCGAACAAGGGGCCCAGCTCGGTTGGGGTGCCGTTCCGGTCTGGGCGAGCCTGCTGATCTCGGGGTTGCTCATCGCCGGGTTGATCTGGCGGGAGCTGACCGTTCGCGAACCGATGCTCGACCTGCGGCTGCTGACCGACCGGATGTTCGGCACCGGCAACCTGCTGCTGCTCTGCCAGACCGGGTCGATGTTCGGCATCCTCTTCCTGCTGCCGCTGTACCTGCAGAACCTGCGCGGCGTGTCGCCGATGTACGCCGGGCTGGTGCTCATGCCGCAGGCCGTGGCCATGCTGCTGACCACCCAGGTCGTCAGCCGGGTCTACGGCCGGATCGGACCGAAGCGGCTGATCCTGGCCGGGTACGCGGTCCAGCTGGCGATCTGCGCCGGGCTGCAGCTGCAGGGGCTGACCACCCCGCTGGGCTTCCTCGTCGGGCTGCTCGCGGTGCAGGGCGTGGCGATGGGGCTGCTGATGACCCCGGTGCAGACGGCGACCTTCGCGAGCATCTCCGGGTCGGCCATGGGGCAGGCGAGCTCGCTGTTCAACGTCAGCCGGCAGGTCGCCACCGCCCTCGGCACCGCCATCGTCGCCACCGTGCTGGTGGTGCTCACCGAGCACGGCCGGTCCACGATGGACCAGACCACCTCGTTCGCCGAGGTCGAGCTGGGTGCCTACCACGGGGCGTTCCTGGTCTCCGCGGTCTTCGCCGTGCTGGGTATCCTGCTGGCTCTGCGGGTGCGCGACGCCGATGCCGCGGCCAGCCTCGACCGCCCCAGCGAACCGCCCCGAACAGGCGACCGCGAAGCGGCCGAGACCGTGAGATAGGTCAAGAGCGCCCCGCTGCCGGAAAGCTCCGGGCAGGATGTGAGGGGTGACCGATATGCCGCACGTCGACCAGGTCCGCAACCACGACCGCTGGCGTCCGGGCTGGCGCGCCGGGCGCACCGGCTACGCCTGGCTGCTGCCGCTGGCCGACCAACCCGGACTGCGCAAGCTGGTGAACGACTACCAGTACGCGCTGCGCGACCTGCCGGGCTTCGACCTGGTCCCGCTGGAGTGGATGCACATCCTGATCCAGGAGATCGGGTTCACCGACGAGATCGACGAGACGCGGATCGAACCGCTGGTCGCGGCCACCCGCAAGCGGCTCGAGGCGGTGCTGCCGCTCACCCTGGCCTTCCACCACGCCGTGGTGCAGCCGGAATCGCTGTCGCTGCCGGCCGAACCGCAGTCGACGGTCATCGAGCTGCGCAACGCGGTGCGCGAAGCGCTGGCCGACGTGCTCGGCGAATCGGCGGTGCCGCCGGAACCCGAGGACGTCGACAAGCACGTCAGCCTCGCCCACTCCACCACCGACGGCCCGGCGATCTTCGCCGTGGCCACGCTCAGCGGCACCGTGGTGGAGCCGACCACGGCGAAGATCCCGTCGCTGACGCTGGTCAAGCTCGACCGCGACCACTCGAGCCCCGAGTGGGAGAAGGTCACCGAAGTCCCGCTGGGCGCCTGATCCCCGGTCCCCGCCGACGCGCGGCGGCGGGGGCAGCCCCGCGGCGGCCCGGGCGGTAGGGATTGAGGGGGGGTGGGGAAAAGATGTTTGGTGGGTGGGTTTTAAAAGGTGGTGGGC
>NZ_JBEOVY010000197.1:0-14176 GCF_040295745.1 Saccharopolyspora sp. NPDC002686 | reverse complement strand
CTTCGGGTTGTTATAGCGACCCAAAGTACTCACGGGACCTGACCAGGGGTGGCGGAGCTTCAGGTCAGGCTTTCCACCACTGCTGGGTGGCCTGGGCGGTCGGCTTTGACGACGTAGTCCGCGAGGTGTTCCGGGGCGACTTCGCCGGTGTAGCGGTGGAAGGCAGGGAGGGTCCAGCGGTCCGGTTCCGGGGTTCGGCGGTGGAGGGCCGCTTCCGGGAGCCAGAGGTGGACGGTGAAGTCGAAGGGCAGGCCCGCGCCGAGCAGGAGCGGTCCGTCCACAATGGCCACTGCTCGGTCCGGGAGCTGGACGCGGGGCAGGCGCGGGGAGCGGTCCGCCTCGGCGTCCCAGAGCGCGGGGAGGACTCGGCCGTTCCCGCTGTCGGACAACGGATCCAGCACTTCCCGGGTCAGGCCGCGCAGGTCGTACCAGCTCTCGTAGTACGAGTCCGGGTCGTGGTGGCCGTGCTCCAGGCGCAGCGACGCCGGGCGGAGGTAGTCCGCCATGCGCACCCGGGCCACTTCGCGGCCCCGGGTGCGCAGCGGCTCGACCAGGGCGTCGGCGAGGTCGCCGGTGCCGGCGGCCGGGGCGCCGTCCACCGCGATCCGCGCCCAGCGGCGGGGGAGCGCGTCGATGCGGTCGACCACTTCCGCCGCCAGCAGCTCGGGCGTCACGGGTCGAACTCGCACGTGCACTCCTCCTGTCCAGCCGCTGACGCTATCAACTACGCAGCTGCGGCCAGGAATTCCCGCAGGTGCGCCAGGACCTGCTCGGGGCGCTCCTCGGGCAGGAAGTGCCCGCAGTCGGCGATCTCGGCGCAGGTCGGGTTCTCCGCGTAGTCGCGCCAGATCTCGCGCATCGGCAGCTTCGCGGGCAGGCCCGCCGATCCCCACAGAGCCAGCACCGGCATGGTCAGCTTGCGGCCCGCGTCGGCGTTGTCGTGCTCGTCGTCGAGCGGGGCGGCGCGGTAGTCGTCGAACCCGGCGCGCAGCGCTCCCGGTGCGGAGAACGCGCGCACGTACTCGTCGATCGCCGCGGGCTCCAGACCGTGCCGGTTCACCGTCCAGCGCTCGAAGAAGTAGCCGAGGTAGCCCGCGATGTCGTTGCCGGCCAGGCGTTCCGGCAGGTCGGGCTGCAGGTGGAAGAACCAGTGCCAGTACGCCGTCGCGGCTTCGGCGTTCACCCGCCGCCACATCTCGCGGGTCGGCACGATGTCCAGCACCGCCAACCGGTCGACCTGGTCCGGCCGGTCCAGACCCCAGCGGTGCGCCACCCGCGCGCCGCGGTCGTGGCCGACGACGCTGACCGACTCGAAGCCCAGCGCCGACACCAGCTCGGCCATGTCGGTGGCCATCGTGCGCTTGTCGTAGCCGTCGCGCGGCTTGTCGGTAAGGCCGTATCCGCGCAGGTCGGGTGCGATCACGGTGTGCGTGCGGGCCAGCTCCGGGATCACCTTGCGCCAGCAGTGGCTGGTCTGCGGCCAGCCGTGCAGCAGCACCAGGCCCGGCCCGCTGCCCGCGCTCGTGTAGTGCACGCGCAGGCCGTTGACCAGGGCAACTCCGTCGGAGGGCATCGATCGACTCCATTTCTAACTGCCTAAGGGGGTTAGAATTAGGATGCTAGATCGACGACGGCGGAAGGGGCAAGGGTGAGCGACTGGATCTGGGACGGCGGGCGGCTCTGCCTCGACCTGGTCAACACGCTGCGCGACCGCTACCGCGAAGGCCGGGAACTGCTGGTGGCACCGGACCTGCTGGCCGAATGGCTGCGCGAAGTCGGCCTCGGCACGTCCGCTCCGACGGACGAGCACGTGTCGACCGCGCGGGAGCTCCGCGAGGCGATCGACCGCGCCGTGCACGCCCGCGCCCAGGGTTCGCCCATCGCGGCACCCGATGTGGAGCTGATCAACGAGGTCGCCCGAGGTGAGAACCCCGCGATCCAGCTGCGCGTGAGCTCGGACGGATCAGTGGCGGCATTCCGCCCCGCCCCGCAGGATCCGGTGAGCGCGGCGCTGGCGGCGGTGGCCGTCGACGCGATCGAACTGCTCGCGGCGGAGCCGTTCCCCCGAGTCGCGGTCTGCGCGTACCACCGCTGCGGACTCCGCTTCCTGGACACCTCCCCGGCGCGAAACCGCCAGTGGTGCTCGATGGCGCGCTGCGGAAACCGGGCGAAAGCCCGCCAGCACTACGCCCGCCGAACCGGCTCCTGAGCCTCCTGGCTCCCGCGATCCGCAAATTCCATTGAAATCGGACGTCTGATTTCCATTGAATTTGCGTTCCTGGGGCAGGGGTCAGAGGAGGGCTGGTTGGAGGATGGAGAGGCGTTGGGCGTCGGTGTCCAGTTCGGCTGCGACTCCGAGCGGGATGGTGCGCTGCGCGACGCAGTGGCCGAAGCCGAGCTCCCACAGGATGGGCACGCCCAGGCCGCCCAGCAGGTCCGACATCACCGCGCGGACCTCCTCCAGCGGGCCGCACTCCGTCCACGAGCCGAGTGCGATGCCCGCGGCGTGGTCGAACCAGCCCGCGCGCAGCAGCTGGGTGACGAACCTGTCCAGCTGGTAGGGCTTCTCGGTGATGTCCTCCAGCATCGCGATGCCGCGTTCCGGCGGGGTCGGCGCGTCCGGGGCGCCGAGCGAACCCGCGACGATGCTGAGGTTGCCGCCGTACGTCGTGCCGCGGGCGCGTCCGCGCACCAGGGCGTCCGCGGTGGAGCGGGTCAGGATGGTGACCGACTCGGGCTGGAACAGGGTGCGGCGCAAGTGCTCCCGCGCCGCGGGGTCCTCGGCGAACGCCTGCGTGGCGACCATCGGCCCGAACACCGTGACCAGGCCGAGCTGGGTGGCGACGGCGTCGTGCAGCGCGGTGATGTCGCTGGAGCCGGTGAACACCTTCGGTCCGGCCGCGGTCATCGCCGTCCAGTCCAGGTGGTCCAGGACCCGCATGCTGCCGTAGCCGCCGCGCGCGCAGAACACCGCGGTCACGTCCGGATCGCACCACGCGTCCTGCAGGTCGGCGGCCCGGTCGGCGTCGTTGCCCGCCAGGTGCGGCAGTCGCGGGTGGCGGTCTAGGACGTGCTTGCCGACGCGCGGCTCCAAGCCCCAGGCGCGCAGGTGGGCGAGCCCGCTTTCGAGCAGCTCCTCGGGCACCGGGCCAGCTGGGGCGACGACCGCCACCGCATCACCGGCGCGCAACCTCGGCGGGCGACGTAGTTCGCGCATGCTCATCGGCCTGCTCCATCCCGCGATCTTGACAACCGGCGGTGAGAGTATCGGTACCGGGCGCGGCGCGCTGCAGTTCGCCAACGGCGAACACGGGTGAAACAGGTGGTCGGCGGGCGGGTTCTGCGGGTAGACCGGCACCTGGTGCGGCGGTGTCGAACAAAACGGGGGCCACTCGCGCACCGCGTGCGCTCGGTGGCCTAGTGTCGGAGGGGTCATGGCTCGTGTCATCCACGTCTTCCGTCAACCCGACCGATTCGTCGCCGGAACGGTCGGGGAACCCGGTGAGCGCACCTTCTACCTGCAGGCGTCCGAGGACGTCCGCACGGTGAGCGTGCAGCTCGAGAAGCAGCAGGTGTCGGTGCTCGCCGAACGCATCGGCGCGCTGCTGGAGGAAGTGCAGCGGCGCTTCCACGCCGACCTGCCCAACCAGACCCCCGACGAGCTCGTCGACACCGAACCCCTGGCGGTGCCGGTCGACGAGGAGTTCCGGGTCGGGACCATGGGGCTGGGCTGGGACGCCGAGACCGAGGCGGTGGTGGTCGAACTGCTGGCCGTCACCGAGGAGGAGCTCGACGAGTCGGTGGTCCTCGACGACACCGAGGAAGGACCCGACGCGTTGCGGGTCTTCCTCAGCCCCGCGCACGCGCGGGCGTTCGCCGAGCGCGCCGAGCGCGTCATCAACGCCGGTCGCAAACCCTGCCCGCTGTGCTCCGAACCGCTGGACCCCAGCGGCCACATCTGCCCGCGCCAGAACGGTTACCGCCGCTCGGAAGAGGTCTGAGGCGCGTGCGCGCCGGTGATCCAGCGGTTCGCGAACTGCTCCTGCACGGCGAGTTGGACGTCCAGGGGCGGTTGGTCGAGGCGTCGAACGCGACGTTGTTCTGCGGGATCGCGAGCGACGGGCTGAGCGCCGAGTGCGTCTACAAGCCGGTGCGCGGGGAACGTCCGCTGTGGGACTTCCCGGACGGCACGCTGGCCGGGCGCGAGGTCGGCTCCTACCTGCTGTCCGAGGCGATCGGCTGGGACCTGATCCCGCCGACGGTGCTGCGCGACGGCCCGTTCGGGCCGGGCATGGTGCAGCTGTGGGTGGACGTCGAGCAGGACTCCGAGCTGGTCGACATCGTCGCCCCGGACGAGGTGCCGGAAGGCTGGCTGCCGGTGCTGCGCGCCCAGGACCACCACGGTGATCCGGTGGTGCTGGCGCACGCCGACCACGAGCAGCTGCGGCGCCTCGCGGTGCTCGACGTGGTGATCAACAACGCCGACCGCAAGGGCGGGCACATCCTGCACGCCCCGGACGGCCGGGTGCAGGGCGTGGACCACGGCGTCAGCCTGAACACCGACGACAAGCTGCGCACCGTGCTGTGGGGCTGGATCGGCGAGCCGCTGCCGGAGGACGCCGTCGACCGGCTCGGCGAGCTGCGCGCCCTGCTGGAGGGCGACCTGGCCGCCCAGCTGGCCGAGCACATCACGCCGAAGGAAGTCCAGGCGATCAGCACCCGAATCGAACGCCTGCTGGAGTCCGGGACCTTCCCAGCCCCTTCCGACGAGTGGCCGGCGATCCCCTGGCCCGCGTTCTGATCCTCGCAGTTTCAATTGAAACTGCGATCCGCCGTGCCTGGGATCCGCAGTTTCAATTGAAACTGTGCTCTTCGGCGCGCTGCGGGGTCCGGTGGGGGCAGGGCAATCTGGGGTGGTGCGAACCGAGTACCAGCCGCTGAAGATCCAGTCCTCCTACGCCGACCGCCTGCACTCACCGCTGCCCAGCTTCCGGGACGTGATGCGGTTGATGTGGACCGGCGGGTTCCGGGGGAGGGTGGAGGACGCCGACCGGATCCCGGTGCTGCGCAGCGGACTGGCGCCGATCGCCACCCAGGACACCGCGCTGAGCTGGGTCGGGCACGCCACGTACGTGCTGCGGATGGGCGGGGTCACGGTGCTCACCGACCCGGTGTGGTCGTTGCGAATCCCCGGCGTGCCGCGGCGGCTGACCCCGCCGGGCGTGGCCTTCAGTGAGCTGCCGCCGATCGATGCGGTGGTGATCAGCCACAACCACTACGACCACCTGGACGCCCCGACGATCCAGCGGCTGCCGCGCTCGACGCCGGTGCTGGTGCCCGCCGGGCTGGGACGCTGGTTCCGGCGGCGCGGGTTCACCGAGGTCGTCGAGCTGGACTGGTGGCAGTCGGCGGAGGTGGCCGGGCTGACCTTCGACTTCGCCCCGGCCCGGCACTGGAGCCGCCGAGGCCCCCGCGACACCTGCCGGAGCCTGTGGGGCAGCTGGGTGATCACCGGGCCGGACCACCGCGTCTACTTCGCCGGCGACACCGGCTACGGGCCGCACTTCGCCGAGATCGCGCAGCGCTACCCGGGCATCGACGTGGCGATGGTGCCGATCGGCGCGTACGACCCGCGCTGGTTCATGAAGCCGGTGCACATGGATCCGGAGGAGGCGGTCCAGGCGGTGGCGGACCTGGGCGCGACCTGCGCGGCGACGATGCACTGGGGAACGTTCGTCCTGACCCGCGAACCGGTCGTGGAGCCGCTGAACCGGATCCGCAAGGCCTGGCGCGAAGCGGGCCGGGACCCGCAGCAGCTCTGGGACCTCGCCATCGGCGAATCCCGCGTCCTCCGCCCCTGACCTGCGACGCCGCAGGTCTCAGCGGGGTTCCGCCACCTGGCCGCGGCTCGTCGAGTGCCTGCGGAAGGGCCATTGGTGGACCGGGCGCTGCAGGAGGTCGTCCGGCGGGTCGGGGAGGCGGGGCGGGGCGCCGGTGAAGTGCGCGATGAGCACGATCCGGTCCTGGCCGCCGAGGTAGACGACGGCATCGAGGCAGGTCGGGTCGGCTAGGACCGCGGGCAGGAGCGCCTGTTCGGTGTGGGCGAGCAGGTCGGCCTGTCGGCCCGGCTGGGCGCGGGCTTCCCACATGAGGGTGTCGGGTGGCTGGGTCATGTCGGCTCCCCGAGGAGGGTGGTGCCCGGCGGTTCGAGTTCGACGGGCAAGAGGTGCGGTGGTCAGGCTTGCGCCCGAAGCGGGGGGATGGTGGGGACTTCGGGGGCGTTGCGGATGTCGTCCACCGTCAGCTTGAAGCTCTCCGGGTAGGCGTCCCGACGGGTGCGGCGGGCGGGCTCGCTGGTGCGCCAGCAGTACAGGCACTGCTCGCACTGGTAGACCTCCCAGCACCCGGCGACCGGGGAGGTGTGGAGCAGGTCGAGGGCGGTGTGGCCGCAGCGCGGGCACTCGGTGGGCGCGGCGTTCTCGGTGGTCATGGCGATGGGTTCTCCTCTCGGATGCGGGGCGGGGGCGGTCACTTCTTGGCGAGCTGCTGCAGCTTGGTGATCCACTCACCCATCTCGGGCAGGTCGCGGACCTGGTTGCCGTAGTTGCCGCGCTGGTCCGGTGCTGCGGGCGTGGTCGCGTCGATGATGAGCTTGTCCGTCACACCCGGGGTGTTGGCCTGCGGCGCGAGCTCCAGGACGGGCATGTTGGGGACGGTGATCAGGTCCCCGCTGGGGTTCATCTTGGTGGACAGCGCCCACATCACCTGCGGAAGGTTGAACGGGTCGACGTCCTCGTCGACGACGATCACGGTGGCGGCTAGCCGAGGCCGTGCGGGGTGGTCAGCACGCGCAGGCCGACGGCCTTGGCGAAGCCGCCGTAGCGCTTCTTGGTGGAGACGATGACGACCAGGCCGTGCGTGTACGTGGCGTTGACCGCCTGGACCTCGGGGAAGGCCCGCTTGAGCTGCTCGTACAGCGGGGCGCAGGTGTTGGCGGCCATCAGGTAGTCGATCTCGGTCCACGGCATGCCGAGGTAGAGGTGCTCGAAGACCGGGTTGGACCGGTAGGAGATCTTGTCGATCCGGATGACGGTCATGTTGCGGCCGCCGGAGTAGTGGCCGGTGAACTCGCCGAAGGGCCCTTCGATCTCGCGCTTGCGGCCTTCGATCACGCCCTCGACGACGACCTCGGAGCCCCACGGTACGGGCAGCCCGGTCAGCGGCGCCTCGGCGATCGGCGCGGGGGCACCGCGCAGCGCGCCGGCCAGCTCGTACTCGTTCTGGTCGTACTCCATGGGGGTGGAGGCGACGATGGAGATCACCGGGTCGTTGCCGAGGGTGATGGCGATGGGCAGGTCCTCGCCCCTCTCCTCGGCCTTGTGCAGGTGCTGGGCGATGTCGTGCATGGGCACCGGCTGCAGCGCCAGCTTGCGCTTGCCCTTGACCTCGATGCGGTAGACGCCGACGTTCTGCTTGCCCGAGTTCTCCGGGTCATCGGGATCCTTGGAGACCACCGCGGCCTTGTCCAGGTAGAAGCCGCCGTCGCCGTCGTTGAGCCGGATCAGCGGCAGGACGTCGAAGATGTTGATGTCCTCGCCCTCGACGGAGTTCTCCGCCCACGGCGGGTTGTCGCGCCACTCGGGCTCGACCGGGAACTTCGCCCAGCGGCGGATGAACTCGTCCACCTGGTCCTTCGTGGAGGAGTTCTTGTCCATGCCCAGGGCCAGCGCGTGGTTGGCCCACGAGCCGTGCACGTTCATCGCGATGCGGGCATCGGTGAAGCCGTGGACGTTGTCGAAGTACAGCGCCGGGGCGGCGTCCCCGAGGCGCGGGGCGGCGTTGGCTGCTGCGGCGATGTCCGGCTCGGGCATCACCTCGTCGCCGATGTGGAGCAGCTGTCCCTCGTCTTCGAGGGTCCGCAGGAAGCTGCGCAAGTCGTCGTAGGCCATGGGAACTCCTTGGATCTGCTGCGGGGGTGGCGTCGACCGGGGATCAGACCGAGGCCAGCACGTGGGCGGGCCGCTGCTCGCGGGCGGCTCGCATGCCGGCCCAGCGGCGGGCCGAGGGCGCGGGCAGGTCGAACTGGTCCAGGACGCGGGCGGTGATGTGCTCGATGATGTCGTCGACGGACTCGGGGTGGTTGTAGAAGGCGGGCATCGGCGGCACCATCTGCGCTCCCATGCGGGTGAGCGCGAGCATGTTCTCCAGGTGGATCTCGCTCAGCGGTGTCTCGCGGGGCAGCAGGACCAGCTTGCGGCGCTCTTTGAGCACCACGTCCGCGGCCCGTGCGACCAGCCCGTCGGCGTAGCCGGCCCGGATCCCGGCGAGCGTCTTCATCGAGCACGGGGCGATGATCATGCCGTCGGTGCGGAAGGACCCGGAGGCGATGGCGGCGCCTTGGTCGTCGGGGCTGTGCGCGACGTCGGCGAGCTCGCCGACCTCGCCGACGGACATGCCGCATTCCAGCTCCAGCGTGGTGCGCGCCCACCGGGAGAGCACCAGGTGGGTCTCGACGTCCGGCAGTTCGCGCAGTGCTTGGAGCAGGCGGACGCCGAAGACCGCTCCCGTCGCCCCTGTCATGCCCACGATCAACCTCATGGTGCGCCTCTCCTCCGTTCGTGGTCCTGGTGGCGATCGACGTGAGCTTTTTCGGTCAGCGACGCGGCGCCCGCGGTCTGGTGGCGCAACGGGGGTGGGACACTCTGATCGGCTCCGTCGCATTCCACGTTAGGTGCGGATCAACCAGATCCCGCCGCAAGCTCTGGACAGACCATGGACCGAATTGGACAGGATCGCATCACCGACGTCCCGTTCCGGCCCTCGCCGGGAGGACCGCCGGGCGTCGAGGTGTGGGACTTCGACCGGCTCGTCGAACGCGCCACCGGTCACGGGCTGGACCTGCACCGGCCGCTGCGCGCCGAGTTCCACCACCTGATCACCGTCCGCTCCGGAACCCTGCGGACCTGGTTGGACGGCCCCGAACACGAGCTGCGGCCAGGCGAGTGGCTGTGGATCCGCCCCGGCCAGGTGTACCGCTTCCCCCACGGCACCGGCGGCGCCGAAGGGGTGGTCCTGCTGTTCACCCCCGGCTTCCTCGACGCGGCCACCCTCAGCACCGCCCACCTCGACCCGCCCTACCCGGACCGGCCGCTCGTCCCCGACCAGCCCGAGGACGCAGCCGCACTCCGGGCGACCCTCGACCTGCTCCAGGACGCCTACCGGCGCATCGGTGCACTGCCCCTCGACGCCCACATCACCCTCGTGCGGCACCTGCTGGCGGCCCTGGTCGTGCGCTTGGGGCACCTCCACGGCCGCGAGCACCTCCGCCCGGGTACCCACGGCAACGACACGTTCCACCGGTTCCACCAGGCCGTGGAACGCGACTTCGCCGCCGCACGCCAGGTCGCGGACTACGCCGCCGCTCTCGGCTACAGCCCCCGAACCCTCACCCGCGCCTGCCTGGAGGTCACCGGGCGCACCGCCAAGCAGTACCTCGACGACCGCGTCGCCCTGGAGGCCAAGCGACTCCTGGTGCACACTGCCCTCGCCCCCGCTCAGGTCGCCGACCAGCTCGGATTCACCTCCGCGACGGTCTTCACCAAGTTCTTCCGCCGCTGCACCGGTGAGACCCCCACGGCCTTCCGCAGCCGCGCGCGCACCGGGAAGTGATCGGCCGCGGCTTCACGGCTGCTCCGCCCGGTCGTGGTGGGCGGGGGACTCGGTGCCCGAGTAGGCGTAGTAGGCCGACTGCTGCTGGGGCAGGCCGACGAAGCCGAGCAGGCGGACGGTGAACTCCTCGTAGAAGTCGTCCACCGTGCGCGGGATGTTGTAGAAGGTCGGGATCATCGGGTAGACGATGGCGCCCGCTTCCGTCACCTGGGTGAGGTTGCGCAGGTGGATGAGGTTGAAGGGGGTCTCGCGCACGCACAGCACCAGCGGGCGCCGCTCCTTCAGCGTCACGTCGGCGGCCCGCTCGATCAGCGTGTTCGCCGTGCCGTTCGCGATCCGGGCGGCCACCCCCAGCGCGCACGGCACCAGCAGCATCCCCCAGGACGGGTAGCTCCCGGACGTCGGCCCGCCGGCCAGGTCGTCCGGGTCCCAGGCGATCACCTTGTCCCCGGTCGGCCGCCCGCCCAGCACGAGATCGGCCGCCGGCCCGTCCGGATCCCGGCCGGTCTCGTGCGCGATCAGCTGGCGCCCGGCCTGCGAGACCAGCAGATCGATCCGCCCGACCCGCTCGTCCCGGACCAGGGCCTCCAGCACGAACCGGGCCATCCGGGTACCGCCCGCGCCGGTGACCGCCAACGTGATGCACCGCTGCTCCGCCATCCGCCCATCCCCTCGGCTCCCAGCGGTCGGCCAGGACACCTGCGGCGACCGCACCGAAGGGGATCGGAACAAGCACCCCGGGTGATCGCAAGAAGACGACTCCGAACGGGTCGGACCAGGTGCCGACGCGGTCCGACCCCCGGCGTGCTGCAGCAGGTCGTGGGCGAGTTCCGCAAATTCAATGGAAATCGGATGTCCAATTTCCATTGAATTTGCGTCCTGTCCGGTCTGCGACCGCGAAACCTCGTTGAAATCGCTCAGTCGACGAGGGCTTGGTAGACGAGTTGGTGGAGTTGGGGGCGGATCGGGTGGGTGCTGGAGGGCATCAGCTGGGTGAGGAAGAGGACCGTCAGGTCTTCCGCCGGGTCCACCCAGAACGCCGTGCTGGCCAGGCCGCCCCAGGCGAACTCGCCCGCTGAGCTGGGCACCTTGCTCGCCACCGGGTCGTCCACCACCGAGAAGCCCAAGCCGAAGCCCTTGCCCGCGTGGGCCGACTCGGAGAACGAGTCCAGCGCCATCGTCTCCAGGTCCGCTCCGCCGGGCAGGTGGTTGCGGGTCATGTAGTCCACGGTGCGACTGCCCAGCAGGCGGGCGCCGTCCAGTTCGCCCTTGCGCAGCAGCATCTGGCTGAACCGGTGGTAGTCGCGCGCCGAGGAGAACAGCCCGCCACCTCCGGACAGGGCCTTGGGCAGTTCGAAGGCCGCCGCGCGGACCTCGTCGTGGTGCGGGTGGCGGCGGGCCCGGCCCTGCGGGTCGGCCACGTACAGGGTCGCCAGCCGGTCGGCGTCGGCGCGGTCCACCGCGAACCCGGTGTCGGTCATGCCCAGCGGTTCGAAGATGCGGGTGCGGAAGAACTCGTCGAGGGTCTGCCCGGAGACGACCTCGACGATCCGGCCGAGCACGTCGGTGGCCACCGAGTAGTTCCAGGCCGTGCCGGGGTCGAACAGCAGCGGCAGCGACGCCCACTCGTCGCAGCAGCCGGCCAGGTCCAGGCCGTCGGCCATGCCGTGCTCGAACCCGGCGCGCCGGTAGAGCTCGTCGACCGGGTGCAGGTGGTTGAAGGCGTAGGTGAGCCCGGAGGTGTGGGTCAGCAGGTGCCAGATCCGCATCTCCTCGCCGGCCGGGCGGGTCTGCGGCGCGCGGGCGGTGCCGCCGGTGTAGACCCGCAGGTCGGCGAAGGACGGGATGAAGTCGCTGACCGGATCGGTGAGCTGGAAAGCGCCTTCCTCGAGCAGCATCATGATCGCCGTCGAGGTGATCGGCTTGGTCATCGAGTAGATCCGGAACAGGGTGTCCGGCCGCACCGGGGCGCTGGTCTCGACGTCGCGCATCCCGTGCGTGCCCAGGTGCGCGATCTTGCCGTGCCGCGCGACCAGGACCAGCCAGCCGGGCAGCTCGCCGTTGTCGACGTAGCGCGCGAAGTGCCGGTCTATGCGCTGCAGCCGGGTCGCGTCGAAGCCGACTTCGCCGGGGTCAACCTCGATCTCCACGCTCACTGGGGCCTCCTCGCGACATCGTTCATCGGGCTCACGCCGTGTTTCTACACGGTGCGAGCGGTCTCGAGGAGCGTCCGGCATGTGAAAAGTTCTCGCTCTCGCGGCGTGCACCGGCCTCGCCGGGTAGCGTCGGACGGGTGACGAACCCGACCCCACCCCCTGGTTTGCCCCGCACGGCGGGGGAGTTGCGGGCCAGCGGCCACGCTCCGCGCAGCGTGAAGGCCGAGGTGCGCGCGAACCTGCTGGCCTCGCTGCGCTCCGGCCGCGCGCTGTGGCCCGGCATCGTCGGCTTCGACCAGACCGTGCTTCCGCAGCTGGAACGAGCCCTGATCGCCGGGCACGACGTGGTGCTGCTCGGCGAGCGCGGGCAGGGCAAGACGCGACTGCTGCGCAGCCTCACCGAACTGCTGGACGAGTGGACGCCGGTCATCGAAGGGTCGGAGCTGGGCGAGCACCCGCTGCAGCCGATCACCCCGGTCTCCCGGCGGCGGGCCGCCGAGCTCGGCGACGAGCTGCCGGTGGTCTGGCGGCACCGCAGCGAGCGCTACGCGGAGAAGCTGGCCACCCCGGACACCTCGGTCGGCGACCTGGTCGGCGACGTCGACCCGGTCAAGGTCGCCGAGGGCCGGTCGCTGGGCGATCCGGAGACCATCCACTTCGGACTCGTGCCCCGCGCGCACCGCGGCATCGTGACCGTCAACGAGCTGCCGGACCTGGCCGAGCGCATCCAGGTCGCGCTGCTGAACGTGATGGAGGAGCGCGACATCCAGATCCGCGGCTACAGCCTGCGGCTGCCGCTGGACGTGCTGCTGGTCGCCACCGCCAACCCGGAGGACTACACCAACCGGGGCCGGATCATCACCCCGCTCAAGGACCGCTTCGGCGCGGAGATCCGCACCCACTACCCGCTGGACGTCGACGACGAGGTGGCGCTGGTGCGCCAGGAGGCGGACCTGCCCGCCGAGGTCGGCGACCACCTGCTGGAGGTGCTGGCCCGGTTCGTCGGCCACCTGCGCGAATCCACCGCGGTGGACCAGCGTTCCGGGGTGTCGGCCCGGTTCGCCATCGCCGCTGCCGAGACCGTCTCCGCCGCCGCGCTGCACCGCGCCGCGATCACCGGCGAGCACCCGGCGGTGGCGCGCCCGGTCGATCTGGAGGCGGTGCCCGCGGTGCTGCGCGGGAAGATCGAGTTCGAGGCCGGCGAGGAGGGCCGCGAGGACGAGCTGCTCGGCTACCTGCTGCGCCGTTCGGTCGCCGACACCGCGCGCGGCCTGTTCGCCGGCCTGGACCTGCAGTCGCTGGCCCTGGCCGTGGCCGACGGCCACCCGGTGGCCACCGGCGAGCGCGTGTCCGGGCACGACGTGCTGACCGCGCTGCCGGAGCTGCCGGTGCTGCACCAGGTCGCCGAACGGCTCGAGGTGCGGGCCGGTGATCCGCCCGGGCGCATCGCCAGCGCGGTGGAGCTGGCGCTGGAATCGCTGTTCCTGGCCAAGAAGCTCGGCAAGGACGCCGAGGACGACCGGTCGGTGTACAGCTGATGTCCCGGCGGTTCCGGTACAACGCCTGGCACGGCGGGGCCGATCCCCTGGAACCGCCGGTGGACCTGCGCGCCGCGCTGGACCAGATCGGCCGCGACGTCATGGAAGGCGCCTCGCCGCGCTCCGCGCTCGAGGAGCTGCTGCGCACCGGCACCCGCGACGCCTCGGGGCTCGACGATCTGACCCGGCGGCTGTGGCAGCGGCGCAGCGAGCTGCAGCGACGCCACCGCCTCGACGGCACGATGTCCGAGGTGCGGCGGCTGCTGGACCGGGCGCTGGAGCAGGAGCGGCTCGCGCTGGCGGCCGACACCGGCGAGGACGCGCGGTTCCGCGAGCTCCAGCTCGACGCGCTGCCGCCGGACGTGGCCGGTCAGGTCGCGGAGCTGGCCAACTACGACTGGCGTTCCCCGGACGCGCGCGAGACCTTCGAGGAGATCCAGCAGATGCTGGGCACGGAGTTCCTCGAGCAGCGCTTCCAGGGCGTCAAGCAGGCGATGGAGCAGGTCACGCCCGAGGACGTCGAGCGCGTGCGGGAGATGCTCGACGACCTGTCGTCGCTGCTGGCCGCGCACGCCCGCGGCGATGACGACGTGCCGCAGAAGTTCGACGAGTTCATGGCGCGGCACGGCGAGTTCTTCCCGGAGAACCCGCGCAACGTCGACGAGCTGATCGACGCGCTCGCCGCGCGGTCGGCCGCAGCCCAGCGCCTGCTGAACTCGATGAACGCGCAGCAGCGCGACGAGCTGATGGCGTTGTCCCAGCAGGCCTTCGGCGATCCGCGCATCGCCCAGGCGCTGCAGCGGCTGGACCAGC
>NZ_JBEOVY010000196.1:0-14210 GCF_040295745.1 Saccharopolyspora sp. NPDC002686 | reverse complement strand
AACGTCGCGCACAGCACCCCGATCAGCTGCGTCGACCCGGGCACCTACTGGAAGACCCCGCTGCCCGACCCGGACGCCCCGCAGGCCCGCGAGCACTCCGGCCCGCAGCGCGTTGAGCCGTTGTTCGAGCGGGACACCCGACGACCGGCGCAGTTCGGGAGCACTCGGTTCAGGAGTGCGATCGACCATTTCCGAAGTAGTCACATTTCCAGACATTAACCGGAACGAATGGGGACGACAATCAAGGAAAGTCTTCCCTAATCTCCGCGAACCAGAACGCACACAGGGCAGGCTCCCCTAGAAAAGGAAAGGCTTCACTACCCTTCTCGAGCAGCGCCTAACCTGGCGGAAACACAGCCTCCATTGCAGCCATTTTAGCTGGCCATAAGCCATATGGCCGAGAAAGTCCGACTACCCATCTGCGAAAAGTCGATGCCCGAAACGGACGAATTCGCCGCCCGCACGACCGAATGTTCCGGCGACGAATCACAACCCCCGAAACTTCGGTCGCTCAACCATGTGATGAAGCCGACTCGATCACGCACGACGCCGAACTCGGATGGCCACCGACGGGCACTCGCCCACGCCTACCGGGACGACCCGACCCGCCCCCGCTCCTCCGGCTCCAGGACGAAGTCGTACCCGCCGATCCGGCCGGGCCGCACGCTGACGCGGTCCACGGCAGGCCGGCGCCCCGGCGCGGAAGCAACAACGGTCACGTACTGCCCGGGCAGGTCGTGCACCTCGTACTCCCCCGACCCGCCGGCCACCAGGTGCGCCAGCTGGACCCCGCTCGCATCCGTCACAGTGACGATCGCCCCGCTCACCGGCTCACCGCCGACATCCCGAACGGTCCCGGCGAGCGTGTGGTGGTACCGCGGCTTCGGGGCCTCGATGGCGGGGTCGACGACGACATCGCTGTCGTCCTCGTGCTCGTAGGTACCCGCGGTGGTGACCACTTCCGGGTCCGACACGCGCTTCCGCCTGGCCCGCACCTGGTTGACCACCACCAGCAGGATCCCCAGCGCCCACCACGCGCACAGCCCGAGGACCGCGGGCAGGGCCCCGGCACCGTTGAAGTACAAGATCCCGCGCATCGAGTCCACGGCCTGCCCCAGCGGCAAGAACCGGTGCAGGGACTGGAAGAACGTCGGCACCAGCTCCTTCGGGATGGCCCCGCTGCTGGAAGGCATGCTCAGCAGCACGAACGTCCCCATGGCCACTCCGGGGATGAACTGCTTGACGTAGGGCACCAACCCGAACGTCGGCCAGGCGACCGCCTGCGTGAGCAGGAAGCCGATGAGGATCAGGACCGGCTCGGGGTGGATGACGTCCATCGACCACGCGGCGAGGTAGCAGACGATCGCCCCGAAGGCCCCGACCCCGACGAGCGCGAGCAGCTTCTGCCGAGTGCTCAGCGCGGCCCGCAGCAACATCATCACGGTGATGTAGGGCGGGATGTTCAGCGCCAGCAGGCAGTAGAACAGCCCGGTGCCCATCACATCACCGGGCGCCGACGGGGCCAGGTCGGTCATCACCAGGTGCTGCCCGGTGGCCGAAGCGACCGGGGTGAACATCTGCTGCAGCACCATCAGCAGCGCCGAGCCGTTCGCCTTGGCGTAGAACAGCTCCCCGTGCGCCGGGTCGTAAGCGGCGACGGCATCGCGATGCGTGATCGCGTCCCGCGCCCCCTGCACGTCGGGCACCGCCGCGACGTCCACCCCACCAGGCATCTTCTGCTCGAAAGCGGCCCCGAGCTGGTGCGCGGCCTGCTCGCCGACGACCGCGACGGGCATGTTGTGCGGCGCCGGGGCGTGGAACGGCAGCAGGTAGCAGACCATGAACCCGACGATGAAGAACATCGGGAACCACAGCGCCGATGCCAGGGTGCGCACCAGCGATGTCGGCTGTGCCTCGGTCAAGGGAACTCCTCGCGAGCAGGGCGGGGGCGCAACGCTGCACTCGGTTCGGATCGCCCGGCGCGATCGGCGCCGCGGGCGAGAACTACCCCGGGATTGACTGTTAGCGACACTAACTTATTTCTGCAGTCCGTGCAAAAATGCAGGTGTGCAACATCGGCGACTCGAAAGGAACGGACGAACCGGATGACCGACACCACGGCCGACACGACCTGCGGGCTGCGCGAGCGGAAGAAGCGCGCCACCCGGCAGGCGCTGCAGCACGCAGCCATCCGGCTGTTCCTGGAGCGCGGGGTCGAAGCGGTCACCGTGGAGGACATCTGCACCCGCGCCGAGGTGTCCCCGCGCACCTTCTTCAACTACTTCACGGCCAAGGAAGAAGTCCTGGTGCCGTGGAACTCCGACATCGTGGCGCGCACCGCCCAGGCCGTGCTGGCCCAGCCCGCCGACCACTCGCCGATCCGGGTGGCGCACACCGTCCTCGGTTCCGCGATCGACAGCGCCATGGCGGCCCCGACCTGGCGCGACCAGGCCCAGGTGCTGCGCGCCCACCCCGAGCTGATGCCCCGGGTCGTGCTCGCCTCCCGAGCGCTCGAGGCAGCGCTGGCCGACGGGCTGGCGCAACGGCTCGGCCGCGACCGCGACGACCTCTACATCCGGCTCCTGGCGAGCACCGCCATCACGGCGATGCGCACGTCCATCCAGTCCTGGCACCAGGCGGGTCCGGAGGTCGACCCGCACGAGTTCCTGGACCGGGCGTTCGACCTGCTAGGCAGTGGGATGCCACCCGACTGACCGGCCGCACCTTGCGAGAGGACCACGATGCCCGACCCCGCGCTGCCCACCGACCCCGACGCCGCCCGCCGCCTCGTCGCAGAACGCCTCGACCAGTTCCCCACCACCGACATCCCGCTGCTGAACCGCCGGTCAGCAGCAGTGGCGGTCGCGCTGGCCAGCGAGGGCGGAGAACTCGGCGTCTGGGTGACCCGGCGCTCCTCGACGCTGCGCGCGCACGCGGGTCAGTTCGCGCTGCCCGGCGGCCGGGTGGACCCGGGCGAGAACGCGGTCCAGGCAGCTCTGCGCGAGATGCGGGAAGAGCTCGGCGTGTCCGCCGCCGAGCACGACGTCCTCGGCCGGTTGGACGACTACGCGACGCGCTCCGGCTACGTGATCACGCCGATCGTGGTGTGGATCGGCGAGGCCCCGCAGCTGGCGCCCAACCCCGACGAAGTGGCCTGCGTCGACCTGGTTCCGCTGGCGGACCTGGACGTCGCGCCCCGGTTCGTGCAGATCGCCGAGTCGGACCGCCCGGTGATCCAGCTGCCGCTGCTGGACACGCTCATCCACGCGCCGACAGCCGCCGTGCTGCACCAGTTCCGCGAGGTCGTGCTGCACGACCGGCACACCAGGGTGGCCGATCTGGAGCAGCCGCTGTTCGCCTGGCGGTGACCGCACGGGCGTAGCCTGGACCTGGAGGGAGATCCGGGAGCTTCCATGCGGCGCGAGTTGCTGCGCGCGGTGTTCGCCGCAGCTCTGATCGTGCTCGCGGTGCTCGGCGGAGTTGCGTGCAGCCCGTCCCAGCCACCGCGTGCCGGAACTCCTCCTGCGCCACCACCGGGCGGCGCACCAGCAGCCCCTTCCGCACCGGTGCTCGCGGTGAAGATCGACAACGTGCCGGAGGCCCGGCCGCCGGTGGGCATCGGTGCCGCGAACCTGGTCTACGTCGAACCGGTCGAGGGCGGCTACAGCCGCCTGCTGGGGATCTTCGCCGGCCAGCTACCGCCCCTGATCGGCCCGGTCCGCAGCGCGCGGGAGACCGACGCCGAGCTGCTCCCCCAGTTCGGCCACCCGACCCTGGCCTTCTCCGGTGCAGCGCCTGAACTGATCCCCCTGATCGACTCCGCGCCGCTGACGGACGCCTCCGACTCCAACCAGCCCGCCGCCTACTCCCGGGACAACGCGCGTCCGGTCCCGCACAACCTGTTCCTCGATCCGGCCAAGCTGCCGCCCGGCGCGGACTGGCCCGCCCAGAACCGCCCGACCGTCGGGCCCCCGCCCGCCGGCGGCACCCCGACCGACCACTACGAGGTCCACTTCCCCTCGGCCTCGGTGGAGTTCTACTGGGATCCGCCGACCCAGCGGTGGCTGGTGTCGATGGACGGCGCGCCCTACGCCGCGGTCGACACCGGCCGCCTCGGCGCGCCGACCGTGGTGATCCAGCGGGTGCACGAACGCGAATCCGCCATCCACGACGTTGCGGGCAACCCTTCCCCGATCGCCGAGACCGTCGGCAGCGGCGCGGTCGTGGTGCTGCGCGACGGGCGCGCTTTCGACGGCACCTGGTCCCGCACCGCGCCGGATGCCGGGACGACGTACACCGGCCCGTCGGGCGAGCCGCTGCCGGTCGGGACCGGCCAGGTGTGGATCGTGCTCAGCCCGTGAAGGAGGCGACGTGGCCCTGGTCAGGTTGTTCCTGTGCGGCGACGTGATGCCCGGTCGCGGGGTGGACCAGATCCTGCCGCACCCCGGTGATCCCGACCTGCACGAGCTCTACCTGCACGATGCGCGCAGCTACGTCGCGGCCGCCGAAGCGCTCAACGGACCCATCCGCCGCCCGGTCGGATATGCCTGGCCGTGGGGCAGCGCGCTGCGGGCCATCGAGGAGGCCGCCCCGGACGTGCGGGTGATCAACCTCGAGTCCAGCATCACCCGCGACGACCACTTCGCCGCCCGCAAGGGCGTGCACTACCGGATGAACCCGGCCAACGTGGACTGCTTGCGCGCGGGCCACCCGGACGTGTGCAGCCTGGCCAACAACCACGTGCTGGACTTCGGCCGCCGCGGTCTGACCGACACGCTCGACGCGCTGTCCGCCGCCGGGTTGCGCTGGGTCGGTGCGGGCCGCGACGTCACCGAAGCGCACCGCCCGGCGCTGGTCGGCACGCCGCACGGCCGGGTCGCGGTGTTCGGTTGCGGCGCCGCTTCCAGCGGGATCCCCGGCGGCTGGGCGGCGACCGCGCAGCGCTCGGGCGTCAACTACCTGCCGGACCTCTCCGACCGGCGGGCCGCCGAGCTCACCGCGGAGATCCGCGAGCGCACCAGGCCCGGCGACATCGTGGTGGTCTCGCTGCACTGGGGTACCAACTGGCGGTACCACGTGGACGAGGACCAGATCCGCTTCGCGCACCGCCTGATCGACGGCGGGGTGCACGTGGTGCACGGCCACTCCTCCCACCACCCGCGCCCGATCGAGATCTACCGCGGTCGCCTGATCCTCTACGGCTGCGGCGACTTCATCGACGACTACGAGGGGATCCCCGGCTACGAGAGCTACCGGGACGACCTCCGCCTGCTGTTCTTCGCCTCCCTGACCCCCGCCGGCGACCTGGCCGAACTGCGCATGCTGCCGATGCAGTCCCGCCGCATGCGCCTGCACCCGGCCTCCGCCCCCGACACCGCGTGGCTCCGCGACACCCTGACCGACATCAGCGCCGACTTCGGCACCACCGTCTCCGTCTCCGGCGGAGCGCTCCTGGCCCACCACCGGTAAGTCCGAAGTGGACCGTCCGGTCAGCTCTCGTGGCCCGAGGTAGAACGGGACCATGCGCGCGATCATCCTCGGCTCGACCGGTGCGGGCCCCACCTGGCTGGAACGGCACGACGTCGAGCCCCCGCAACCGGAGGAGAACGAGGTCGTCGTCGAGGTCCGCGCTGCTGCGCTGAACCACGCCGACCTCGACGAACTGGCCGGCACCTACGCCTCGGACCAGCGTCGCCAGGACCGCCCGCACATCGTCGGCTCGGACCTCGCCGGAGTCGTCACCTCTGTCGGCGGTGCGGTGTCCGGAGTGCAGACCGGCGACCGCGTGATGGCGATGGTCGAGGGCGCCTTCGCCGACCAGGTCGCGTTCGACCACCGCCTCGCGCTCCCCGTCCCCGACGCGCTCGACTGGCCGGCAGCCGCTGCGCTGCCCTCTGCGCTGATGACGGAGTACGACGCCCTGCTCGGCCAGGGGCAGCTCGCCGCCGGCCAGGACGTGCTGATCACGGCCGCGACTTCCGGCGTCGGCCTGATCGCACTGGACATCGCGCGATGGGCGGGAGCGAACCAGGTCTTCGCGACGACCACGAGCCCGCAGAAGGAACTCCTGCTCACCGCGCGCGGCGCGCGAGCGGTCAACACCCGCGGCGAAGACCTCGCCGGAACCGTGCTCGCCGCCACCGGCGGCAGGGGCGTCGATCTCGTCATCGACCACGTCGGCGGCGCTCTCCTCGACGCGTGCATCGCAGCCACCCGCATCGGCGGCGCGGTCGTGCAGGTCGGCCGGGCGGCCGGCCCGGTGTCGACGATCGACGTGGACCGGCTCGCCCACCGCCGCGTCCACCTGATCGGCACCACCTTCCGAACCCGCGGCACCCACGACCGGGCCCGCATCGCCGAAGCGATCCGCACCCGCCTCCTCCCCGCAGTGGCCGACCGCCGGATCCGCCCGCACGTGCACGAAGTCCTCCCGGCGGCACGAGCGGAAAATGCCCGCGAAGCACTGGCGAAACCGACCTCAGCAGGCAAGATCGTCCTCGACTTCCGCTGACCGGGGCGCGGCGATCGCGCGGCTCCGCGGAATTCTCGGTTAAGGTGATCTTTCTCAGCGCCGTGGGAGGGGATGCGCACCGATGCCCAAGTTCAGCTGGCACACCTGTCCCGTGCCCGAGGGCCTGCCGGTGCGGCAGGTGTACGGGTTCCTGTTCGTCCCCGACGGCCGGGTGCTGCTGCGGTTGGACGGCAGGAAGCACACCTTGCCCGGCGGGCGGCCCGAGCCCGGCGAGGTCGAGTACTCCGACATCCTGCGGCGGGAGACCATGGAAGAGGTCACCCTCGACATCGACGAGCCGCACTACCTGGGATACCAGTGCGTGGACGACGGGATCTCGCCGTACGCGCAGGTGCGGATGGCCGCCGTGATCAGCGGGGTGCACCCGCCCGCGCCCGATCCGGACAGCGGCCGGACCTACCGGCGGCTCCTGGTGCATCCCGGCAAGGCCGGCGACCTGCTGGCCTGGGGCGAGACCGGATACCTGCAGGCGACCGCCGCGGCGGAGGCCGCGATCGGGGTGTTCGGGCTGCCCTCCGACGGGCTGCCCGACACCGGCGAGCTCTGACGCCGCACACCTGAACAGCTCCGCGAAAGCACCCGCGACCGGGCATCGGCGCGGGTGCTTTCTTCTGCCCGCGAAGTGCGGAAAACCTTGACCTGGCTCATCGCCGCGGCATATCGTTCGCATTAAGCACACGTGTTCACTATGCGCACAGACGAGGAGTGGTCGGGGTGGCACGCATCCTGCAGCTCGACGAGGCGATCGCGGAGCTCGTCCACGACGGCGACTCGATCGCCCTGGAGGGCTTCACGCACCTGATCCCGGTCGCCGCCGGGCACGAGATCATCCGGCAGGGACGCCGCGATCTCACCCTGATCCGGATGACCCCCGACATCGTGTACGACCAGCTCATCGGCGCCGGGTGCGCGCGCAAGCTGGTCTTCTCGTGGGGCGGCAACCCGGGCGTCGGCTCGCTGCACCGGTTCCGCGACGCCATCCAGAACTCCTGGCCGGTTCCGCTGGAGATCGAGGAGCACAGCCACGCCGGGATGGCCAACCGCTACGCGGCAGGCGCCTCCGGGCTGCCCTTCGCCGTGCTGCGCGGCTACCGCGGCACCGACCTGCCCGCGCAGACCGACACCATCAAGCCGATCGAGTGCCCGTTCACCGGGGAGCAGCTGACCGCCGTGCCCGCGCTCAACCCGGACGTCGGCATCATCCACGCGCAGCAGGCCGACCGGGCGGGCAACGTGCAGATGTGGGGCATCACCGGCGTGCAGAAGGAGACGGTGCTGGCCTCGAAGCGCTCGCTGGTCACCGTCGAGGAGATCGTCGACGAGCTGACCCCGCGCCCCGGCGCCGTCGTGCTGCCGCAGTGGGTGGTCACCGCCGTCGCCGAGGTCCCGGGTGGCGCGAGCCCGTCTTACGCGCAGGGTTATTACGAGCGCGACAACGCCTACTACCAGCAGTGGGATCCGATCGGCCGGGACCGGGAGAAGTTCGCGAACTGGCTGGAGACCGAGGTCCAGCGCGAGAGGAGCGGTCGATGACCACCGAGTACACCGCTGACGAGATGATGACCGTCGGGGCGGCCCGGTCGCTGCGCGACGGTGCGGCCTGCTTCGTCGGCATCGGCCTGCCCAGCACCGCCGCCAACCTCGCGCGGCGCACGCACGCACCGGACCTGGTGCTGATCTACGAGTCCGGCACGCTCGGCGCCAAGCCCGACCGGCTGCCGCTGTCCATCGGCGACGGCGTGCTGGCCGACACCGCGGACTCGGTGATCAGCGTGCCGGAGATCTTCAACTACTGGCTGCAGCCCGGCCGCATCGACGTCGGCTTCCTCGGTGGCGCGCAGGTGGACCGGTTCGGCAACATCAACACCACCGTGATCGGCGGCGACTACGCCGACCCGAAGGTGCGGCTGCCCGGTGCCGGCGGTGCGCCGGAGATCGCAGCGTCCTGCCAGGAGGTGCTCATCGTGATGCGGATGAGCCCGCGCAGCTTCGTCGACGAGCTCGACTTCGTCACCTCCGTCGGCTACGGCACCGGCAAGGGCGACCGGGAAGCGCTCGGGCTGCGCGGCCGGGGCCCGGTCAAGGTGATCACCGACCTGGGCGTGCTGGAACCCGACCCGGAGACCTGCGAACTCACCCTCACCCAGCTCAGCCCGGGTGCGACGGTCGAGCAGGCGCAGGCCGCCGTCGGATGGCCGCTGAAGGCCGTCGCGCAGCCCACCGAGCTGGCGCCGCCGAGCGAGACCGAGCTGGCGGTGCTGCGGGAGCTGAAGGCCACCATCGAAGGCGCGAAGTGAGCGGCGCCCGCCGCTCGGAGCACGAGGAGCAGCGATGACCACCTACGAAAGCCGGTCGCCAGCCGGGCTGGTGCTGCCCAGCTACGGGCACGACGAGCAATCCCACCCGGCGCTGGACACCCCCGAGTACCGCTCGTCGGCGCTGCGCCACCCCAAGCAGCCGCTGCAGTACCTGCCGCACTACCTGACCGAGATCACCGGTCCGCTGCTGGGGCAGGACCGCTGCGCGGAGCACGACCACGACCTGACGGTCCAGCACGGCGGGGAACCGCTGGGCGAGCGGATCATCGTCAGCGGCCGGGTGCTGGACTCCGACGGCAAGCCGGTGCCCAACACGCTGGTGGAGATCTGGCAGGCCAACTCGGCGGGCCGCTACCGGCACCAGGGCGACCGGCACCCGGCGCCGCTGGACCCGAACTTCTCCGGGACCGGCCGGTGCATGACCGACGCCGACGGCAACTACCGGTTCATCACCATCAAGCCCGGCGCCTACCCGTGGAAGAACCACGACAACGCCTGGCGCCCGGCGCACATCCACTTCTCGCTGTTCGGGCAGGCGTTCACCCAGCGGCTGATCACCCAGATGTACTTCCCGGGCGACCCGCTGTTCCACCAGGACCCGATCTTCAACTCGGTGCGCGACGAGCAGGCGCGCGAGCGGATGATCTCCCGCTTCGACCTGGACACGACGGTGCCGGAGTGGGCGCTGAGCTACAAGTGGGACATCGTGCTGCGCGGATCGCAGGCGACCGTGTTCGAGGACGAAGAGGACGAGGAGGACGACGATTGAGCCGCGCCCCGCGCAAACGGACCTCAGGGGAACGTGACGCAACCCGGCCACAAGAAACCGCAAGACGCGAGTTCGCCTCCGGACGCGACCACCACTGTGAATCGCGGAGAGGCGGAAAGGACGACTGATGGGTGCTTCGACTCCCCCGGCCACGACGCCGTCGCAGACCGTCGGCCCGTTCTACGCCCTGCCCGGCGGGATCCTGTGGGCCGACGGCCCGGAGGTCGTCGCCGACGGCACGCCCGGCTCGTTCCTGCTGCGCGGTCGGCTCCTCGACGGCAACGGCGACCCGATCCCGGACGGCGTGCTCGAGATCTGGCAGGCCGATGCGCAGGGCCGCTTCGACCACCCCGACGATCCGCGCCCGGAATCCTCGTCCTGGCAGGGCTTCGGCCGCTGCCCCACCGACACCGACGGCGAGTTCTGGTTCCGCACCGTCAAACCCGGCCCGCTGCCGACGCCGACCGGGGAGACCGAGGCGCCGCACATCAACGTGACGGTGCTGGCGCGCGGCATGCTCAACCGGGTGGTGACCCGCGTCTATTTCCCGGACGAGGAGCACGCCAACGCCGCCGATCCGGTCCTGTCCGCAGTGGATCCGGCGCGCCGGGGCACGCTGCTGGCGACCCCGGACGACCAGGGCTACCGCTTCGACATCCGGATCCAGGGCGATGACGAAACCGTATTCTTCGCGATCTGACGGCCTGTTCGGGCCGATGTTCAGCACTCCTGCGGCCACCGAGCGGACCTCCGCCGCGGCCTGGCTGCAGGCGATGCTGGACTTCGAGTCGGCGCTGGCCGCGGCGCAGGCCGAAGCCGGGATCGTCCCGGTCACCGCCGCCGAGGAGATCGCCCGGCACTGCCGGGTGGAGCTGTTCGACGTCGACTCGATCGCCGAGCGCGCGGTGTCCTCGGCGACGCCGGTGATCGCGCTGGTGCGCGACCTCACCGCGTTGCTGGACGCCGACGCCAAACCGCACGTGCACCGGGGCGCGACCAGCCAGGACGTGATCGACACCGCCGCGATGCTGATCGCGCGCGATGTCCTGGGCCTGATCATCGACGATCTGCGCGCGGCGGCGGACGAGTGCGCACGCCTCGCCCGGCAGCACCGGGACACGGTGATGATCGCCCGCTCGCTGTTGCAGCAAGCGCTGCCGACGACGTTCGGCAGCCGCTGCGCGAGTTGGCTGACCTCGCTCGACGAGGCGATCACCGCCCTGGAGCGGATCCGCCGGGAGCGGTTGGCCGTGCAATTCGGCGGAGCGGCGGGGACTTTGGCCGCGCTGGGCACCGGTGGTGTCCGGGTGGTCGGGCTGCTCGCTGCCGAGCTGGGGCTGGCCGAACCGGTGGTGCCCTGGCACACCGACCGCACTCGCATCGCCGAGCTGGCCGGGACGCTGGGCACGGCTGCCGGGGCACTCGGCAAGATCGCCCTGGACGTCGAGCTGCACGCGCAGACCGAGATCGGTGAACTCGCCGAAGGCAAGGCAGGCGGTTCATCGGCCATGCCGCACAAGCAGAACCCGGTGTCCGCGGTGCTGATCACCGCCGCATCCCGCCGGGTGCCCGGCCTGGTCTCGACGCTGCTGTCGGCGATGCCGCAGGAGTACGAGCGCGCCGCCGGAGCTTGGCAGTCCGAGTGGGAACCGCTGGCCGAACTGCTGCGCCTGCTGGCCGCCGCTGCCGCGGGCACCCGGCAGCTGCTCGCCGGACTGCGGGTCCATCCCGAGAAGATGGCGGCCAACCTCGACCTGACCCGCGGCCTGGTGATGGCCGAAAGCGCGGCGGGCAGGCTGATGGATGCGCTCGGCCGCACCGAAGCGCAGGAACTGGTCGGACGGCTGTGCCGCCGCGCCGTGCAGGACGGCACGACGCTGCGCGCCGAGCTGCTGGCCGACCAGCAGGTTCGGAAGGTGCTGTCCGAGGACGAGGTCGTCGCGGCCACCGAACCGGCCGATTACCTCGGCTCCGCACCCGCATTCGTCGACCGCGCGCTGACCGCGCACGCGGAATTGGAGGACCGGTGAACGTCAACTACGAGCTGACCGGGCCCGACGGCGCCCCGGTCGTGGTGCTGTCCAACTCGCTGGGCACCGACCTGACGCTGTGGGACGACCAGGTTCCCGCGCTGGAGCGGGAGTTCCAGGTGCTGCGCTACGACCAGCGCGGCCACGGGGCCACCCCGGGCAGGCCCGGCCCGTACACGCTCAAGCAGCTCGGCGGGGACGTGCTCGCGCTGCTGGACACCTTGGGCGTCCGCAAGGCGCACTTCGCCGGGGTGTCGCTGGGCGGCATGACCGGCATGTGGCTGGCCGAGAACGCCCCGGAGCGCATCGACCGGCTCGCCCTGATCTGCACCTCCGCCGACCTCGGCCCGGCGTCGATGTGGCGGGACCGCGCCGCGACGGTGCGCGAGAAGGGCACTGCGGTGATGGTGGAGCCGTCGCTGCCGAAGTGGTTCACCCCGGCGCTGGCCGAACGGGACGACATCGTCGCCAAGTTCGGCGGTGTGCTCGCCGCCGCGGACGACGAGGGCTACGCGGGGTGCTGCGAAGCCATCGCGGACATGGACCTGCTGGACGGGCTCGGCGGGATCACCGCGCCCACGCTGGTCATCGCCGGTGCTGAAGACCCCGCCACTCCCCCGTCGCACGCCGAGCAGATCGCCGCCGGCATCCCGGGCGCCCGCGTGGAGGTGCTGTCCCCGGCCGCGCACCTGGCCAACGCCGAGCAGCCGGACGAGGTCAACCGGCTGCTGCTCGAGCACTTCACGAGGAGCCTGTGATGCCCGACCGCCTCGACGACGAAACCCGCCGCGCGCAGGGCATGGGCGTGCGCCGGGAGGTGCTCGGCGACGAGCACGTGGACCGCGCCAACTCCAAGATCACGCCGTTCACCGAGGGCTTCCAGGACTTCATCACCCGCTACGCCTGGGGTGAGCTGTGGAGCGGCGACGGGGTCGACCGGCAGACCCGGAGCATGCTGACCCTGGCGATCCTGGCCGCGGTGGGCTGCGAGGACGAGTTCGCCATGCACGTCAAGGCCGCGCGCCGCAACGGGGTACCGCCGGAGCACATCCGCGAGGTGCTGATGCACGTGGCGGTCTACGCCGGGGTGCCCCGCGCCAACAGCGCCTTCGCGATCGCCAATACGATCCTGGGTGACGAGAAGTCCGACTGAGCAGGGGGAAGCATGGAGTCCGCGTCCGAGACGAGCAGCGGTTACGTGCAGTCGCTGGCGCGTGGGCTCATGGTGATCCGCGCTTTCGACGAGTCCAAGCCCGAGATGACGCTGTCGGAGGTCGCCCGCGCGACGGACTTGTCGCGCGCGGCGGCCCGGCGGTTCCTGCACACCTTGGTGCACCTGGGCTACGTGTGGACCGACGGCCGGGTGTTCGCGCTGACCCCGCGGGTGCTGGAGCTCGGTTTCGCCTACCTGTCCAGCATTTCGCTGCCGGAGATCGCCCAGCCCTACCTCGAGCGCCTGGTCGCCGAGGTGCACGAGTCGGCGTCGGTGTCCGTGCTGGACGGTCCGGACATCGTCTACGTGGCGCGCGTGCCCACCTCGCGGATCATGACCGTGTCGATCAACATCGGCACCCGGTTCCCGGCCTACGCCACCTCGATGGGCCGGGTCCTGCTGGCCGACCTGCCACCGGCCGAACTGGACGTCTACCTGTCCGAAGTGGACCTGGCGCCGCTGGGACCGCACACCATCACCACTCCCGACGAGTTCCGGGAGGAGCTGGCGCGCATCCGCGAGCAGGGTTGGGCGCTGGTGGACCAGGAGCTGGAGGCCGGGCTGCGGTCGATCGCCGCGCCGATCCGGGACCGGTCGAACAAGGTGGTGGCGGCGGTGAACATCTCCTCGCACGCCACCCGCACCAGCCCGGAGGACGCCCGCACCCACCTCCTGCCGCCGCTGCTGAACACCGCATCGCGCATCGCAGCCGACCTCTCCGTGGCCCCGGCGTCCCGCGCGGTGTCGCGCTGATTCAGCCGAGTTCCTGGCGCCAAGCGCTGCTGTAGAAGCTGCGGATGTGCCGCTCGACCTGCACTTCTGCTTCGGCGGAATCTCGGGCGACCAGAGCTTGGTAGATCTGGCGGTGGTCGTGGCGCAGCCCGTCGGCGACCGGGGACCACTCGTCGCCGAGGTCGTCGAAGGCTTCGCGCAGGGGTCCGCGCAGCGATTCCCGGATCGCGATCGTCATGTCCGCGACCAGCCGGTTCCCGCCGGCTTCGGCGATGGCGACGTGGAACCGGGTGTCCAGGTCGCTGAACCGGTCCCGGTCGCAGTCCGGTGAGTCCATCTCGTCCAGCATCGCGCCCAGCTCGTCCAGTTCGGCCTCGGTGGCGCGCTGGGCGGCGTTGCGCGCGCTCTCGCGCTCCAGCATGATCCGCGCCCGCACGACGTCGGCCATCGGGAAGTTCGCCAGCGCCACGTGCAGCCGGAGCAGCCTGGTCAGGGCCTGGCTGGGCAGCGCCGCGACCGTCGTGCCGGAATCCGGGCCGGTGCCCACCGCCATCCGCAGCACGCCCTGCGCTTCCAGCGCGCGGAACGCCTCGCGCACCGCCGCGCGGCTCACACC
>NZ_JBEOVY010000195.1:0-14216 GCF_040295745.1 Saccharopolyspora sp. NPDC002686 | reverse complement strand
CGAAATGCGCCGCACCATCCAGAACGTCTTCGACGCCGCCGAGGAAGTGCCCGACCACCACATCGACAAGACCGGTGAAATGCTCGGCGCGGCGTCCGATTTCCATTGAATTTCGATCAGACGACCGCAGCGGCGAAGCACGACCGGCACCGCCGCGGGTTCTCAGACGTCGCCTGGCGAGGACAGCCCGTTCGCCGTGCATTGGACAACGGGATCCCGCAGCCAAGCGGCGTCTGAGGTTCCGCCACCCGCACCGCCGCGCGAGACGAGGATGGAAACCGCCGCCGGTCGGGTCAGGAGTACTGGACCTGGACTTCCTTGATGCCGTTGAGCCAGCCTGAGCGGAGGCGGCGGGGTTCGCCGACGCGCTGGATGTTCGGCATGTGGTCGGCGATCGCGTTGAAGATCAGGTCGATCTCCAGGCGGGCCAGGTTCGCGCCGAGGCAGAAGTGGGCGCCGGTACCGCCGAAGCCGACGTGCGGGTTCGGGTCGCGGGTGATGTCGAAGCGCTCCGGCTCGTCGAAGACATCCGGGTCGAAGTTCGCCGAGCTGTAGAACAGCCCCACCCGCTGGCCCTCCTTGACCCGCACCCCGCCGAGCTCGGTGTCGGTCAGCGCGGTGCGCTGGAACGACACCACCGGGGTCGCCCAGCGGACGATCTCGTCGGCGGTGGTCTTCGGCCGCTGCTCCTTGTACAGCTCCCACTGGTCCGGGTTGTCCATGAAGGCGAGCATCCCGTGGGTGATCGCGTTGCGGGTGGTCTCGTTTCCGGCCACCGCCAGCAGGATCGCGAAGAAGCCGAACTCGTCGGAGGTCAGCGCGCTGCCGTCGACGTCGGCGTGCACGAGCTTGGTCACGATGTCGTCCATCGGGCAGCCGCGCCGCTCCTCGGCCATGCCGCTGAAGTAGCCGAGGATCTCGGCCGCCGCGACCTCGGGGTCGACGCCGTACTCCGGGTCGTCGTAGCCGATCATCTGGTTGGACCAGTCGAAGATCTCCTTGCGGTGGTCCTGCGGCACGCCGAGCAGTTCGGCGATCGCCTGCAGCGGCAGCTCGCAGGCCACGTCGGTGACGAAGTCGCCGCTGCCGTTCGCGCGGGCCTCGGTGACGATGCGCTGCGCGCGGTCCTTCAGCGCCGCTTCCAGGGTCTTGATCGCGCGTGGTGTGAAGCCGCGCTGGACGATCTGGCGCACCTTGGTGTGCTGCGGCGGGTCCATGTTGAGCATGATGAACCGCTGCAGCTCGATCTGCTCGCGGGTCATGCTGTCGTTGAACCGGATGATCGCGGTGTTCTCCCGGGTCGAGAAGACGTCGGAGCGCCGGGAGACCTCCTTGACGTCGGCGTGCTTGCTGACCACCCAGAAGCCGCCGTCGTCGAAGCCACCGCACCTGTTGGGCTGGTCGTTCCACCACACCGGCGCGGTGTTGCGGAGCTCGGCGAACTCGGCCAGCGGTAGCCGTTCGGCGAGCAGATCGGGATCGGTGAAGTCGAAGCCCTCCGGAATGCGCGGTGCGACCACGGCTACCTCCTACGCGGGGAATCCGATCAAGAAATGAAACGAGTTCTACGCCAGAAAAGCACATCGTCAGCGCTCAGTAAACCCCTGTAACTCACCCCGGATCGAGCAAGATTCCGAAACTTCGCGCAATCTTCCCGGAGAGCTTGTCGAACAATAGGAACATGTTCTAATTTTGATCGACAATGCTGTTCGAAGGGAGGACCAGGTGGGCAACCCGGTGATCGTGGACGCCGTCCGCACCCCGATCGGCAAGCGCCGAGGCGCGCTCTCCGGACTGCACGCGGCCGAGATCCTCGGCGCGGCACAACGCGGCCTGCTCGAACGCTCCGGTGTCGACGGCGCCGACGTGGACCAGGCGATCGGCGGCTGCGTGACCCAGGCCGGCGAGCAGTCGAACAACATCACCCGCACCGCGTGGCTGCACTCCGGCCTGCCGCACCACGTCGGCTGCACCACGGTCGACGCCCAGTGCGGTTCGGCGCAGCAGGCCACCCACCTGATCGCCGGGCTGATCGCGGCGGACGCGGTGCGCGTCGGGATCTCGTGCGGTGTCGAGGCGATGAGCCGGGTCCCACTGCGCAGCAACCTCGGCGTGGACGTCGGGATGCCGCGGCCGGACTCGTGGGACATCGACCTGCCGAACCAGTACGAGGCCGCCGACCGGATCGCGGCCCGCCGCGGCCTGACCCGCGAGGACATCGACGCCTTCGGCCTGCGCTCCCAGGACCGCGCCGCCGCGGCCTGGCGCGAAGGGCGGTTCGACCGCGAGATCGTGCCGGTGCAGGTCCCCGGCGGTGATCCGGTCACCCGCGACGGAGGTCTGCGCGACACCAGCATGGAGGCCCTCGGCGGGCTGAAACCCGTTCTCGCGGACGGGATGCACACGGCGGGCACGTCCTCGCAGATCTCCGACGGCGCTGCCGCGGTGCTGCTGGCCGACGCCGACCGCGCGGCCGAGCTCGGGCTCCGACCCCGCGCCCGCATCGTCGCGCAGTGCCTGGTGGGCGGCGAACCGTACTACCACCTGGACGGCCCGGTGCAGGCCACGCAGCGGGTGCTGGAACTCAGCGGCATGAAGATCGGCGACATCGACCTGTTCGAGGTGAACGAGGCGTTCGCCTCGGTGGTGCTGTCGTGGGCCGCGGTGCACGAACCGGACATGGACCGGGTCAACGTCAACGGCGGAGCCATCGCCCTAGGCCACCCCGTCGGCAGTACCGGCGCCCGGCTGATCACCACGGCCCTGCACGAACTCGAGCGCCGCGACGCCACCACGGCCCTGATCACCATGTGCGCGGGCGGCGCACTGGCCACCGCCACCATCATCGAGCGCCTGCGCTGAGTCACCGTGAGCACTTTGGGCTGCTCCAGCGACCCAAAGTGCTCACGGGACCCGGCGAGCCAGGCGGACCCGTGAGCACTTTGTGGTGCCATAGCCCCAGAAAGTGCTCACGAGCCCGGTGGCGCCGTCACATCCAGTCGTCGGGGTGGAGACCGGTCAGGAAGGCTTCGAGGTCCGGCGGCGGTGGCTGCGATGTCGGGCCGAGGCCTGCGTAGGCGCCTCGGTAGAACAGCAGCGGGCGTTCCGGCGTCGTTTCGCCGAGGGTTTCGACCCGGCCGACGACGATGTAGTGGTCGCCCGCTTCGTGCACCGCTTCGATGCTGCAGTCGATCCAGGTCAGCGCACCCGTCAGCACCGGCGCGCCGGACGGGGCCGGGCTCCAGGACACCTCGGCGAACTTGTCGTCGCCGCTGCGGCCGAACACCGTGCTCACCGGCTGCTGCGACTCCGACAGCACGTTCGCGCAGAAGTGCCCCGCGCGCTCCAGCGCCGGCCAGGCGCGGGACTTGCGCGCGGGGCAGAACAGCACCAGCGGCGGGTCGAGGGACAGCGCGGCGAACGACTGGCAGGCGAAGCCGACCGGTCCCGCCCCGGTGATCACCACGACCCCGGTGCCGAAGTGCCCCAGCACCCGCCGGAACGCCGCCTGGTCCACCGCGACCACGCTCATCGAGCACCGACGCTGAAGTCGTGGCCCCACAAGCTGACCGCGGTGCTCTCGCGCGCGATCCAGTCCTCGTCGTCGACCTGGCGGCCTTCGCAGCCGAACTCGACGTCGAAGCCGCCGGGGGTCTTCATGTAGAACGACAGCATCAGGTCGTTGACGTGCCGTCCCAGCGTCGCCGACAGCGGCACCTTCCGCCGCTGCGCCCGGTCCAGCGTCAGGCCCACGTCGTCGACGTCGGCGACCTCGACCATCAGGTGCACGATGCCGCTGGGCGTGGGCATCGGCAGGAACGCCAGGCTGTGGTGCCGCGGGTTGCAGCCGAAGAACCGCAGCCACGCCGGGTCGCCGTCGGACGGGCGGCCGACCAGCTCCGGCGCCAGCCGCATCGAATCGCGCAGCCGGAATCCCAGCACGTCCCGGTAGAAGCGCAGCGCCGCCTCGTCGTCGTGGGTGGACAGCACCACGTGCCCGAGCCCCTGCTCCTCGGTGACGAACCGGTGCCCGTACGGGCTGACCACGCGGCGGTGCTGCAGCGCCACCCCGTGGAAGACCTCCAGCCCGTTGCCGGACGGGTCGGCGAACTTGATCAGGCCGTTGACCCGCCGGTCCGCCAGTTCTCCAGCGGTGCCCTCCTTGTACGGGACGCCGGCCGCGTCCAGCCGTTCCCTGACCTCGTCGAGCTCCTCCTCGGTGGCGACCTCCCACCCGGCCGACTCCAGCCGGTCCTGCTCGCCCGGCAGGATCACCAGCCGGGCCGGGAAGTCGTCCATCCGCAGGTAGAGCGCGTCCGGGTCGGGTCCGCTGCCTTCGACCATGCCGAGCACTTTCAACCCGTACACGCGCCACGCTTCGACGTCGGTGGCTTCGATGCGCAGGTAGCCGAGCGAACGAATGCCCACGGCGGGCCTCCTCCCACGTGCCAGGACCTCAGTCGAGCAGGAAGTCCTGGGCGATCCGGTTGAATTCGGCGAACTTCTCCAGCTGCGCCCAGTGCCCGCAGCGGCCGAACACGTGCAGCTGCGCGCGCGGGATCAGCTTCAGCGCGAGCAACGCGCCGTCCAGCGGGTTGACCCGGTCCTCGCGGCCCCAGACCAGCAGCACCCGCTGCCGCAGCCGGTGCACCTCCCGCCACAGCAGTCCTTCTTCGTAGGTGTCGGGCTGCATGAACGACGCGCCCATGGCGCGCATCGCGGCCAGCGACTCCGGCGTGGACGCCGCGGCGAAGCGCTCCTCGACGAGCTCGTCGGTGATCAGCGACTGGTCGTGGACCATCGTCCGCAGGAAGTCCGCGAGCTTCTCCTTGCTCGGGCCCGGTGGTGCGCCGAACGCGCTGAGCTTGCGCACACCTTCGGTGGGATCGGGCGCGAACACGTTCAGGCTCAACCCGCCCGGCCCCATCAGGACCAGTCGTCCGGCGCGGTCCGGGTGGTTGAGCGCGAAGCGGACCGCGGTGCCGCCGCCGAGCGAGTTCCCGAGCAAGTGCGCGCGTTCGACGCCGAGCTCGTCGAGCAGTTCGAGCAGCGCCGAGGCGCTGTGCGTGAAGTACTGGCCGTGCTCGGTGGGCTTGTCCGAGCGCCCGAAGCCGGGCTGGTCCACCGCGATGACGTGGAAGCGCTCGGCGAAAACGGGGATGTTGCGGGAGAAGTTGCTCCACGACGAGGCGCCGGGACCACCTCCGTGCAACATGACCACAGTGGACTGGGCCGGGTCGCCGGCCTCGTGGTGGTGCAAGGTCAGCCCGGACGGCAGCTTCGTCGTCCGGCTCGTGCTGTCGAAAGTGACCATCAGACCATCGTGTCCTTCACTGGCTGGCCGAATTCTCCGGTGCCGAACATCAGGTAGGCGCGTTCCAGGTCGTTGGCGGCGTGCACGCGGCCGGCGTGGGCGTCGCGCCAGAAGCGCTGGATCGGGGTTCCCGACCACAGCGCGCGACCGCCGGAGTTCTCGAAGAGCCGGTCCACCGCCGAGATCGCCCGCGCGGTACCCCGCACCTGGTCGCGACGTGCGCGCAGCCGCAGCGAGAACGGAATCTCCTCACCGGCCTTGGCCAGCTCGTACTCCTCGGACAGGTTGTGGGTCAGCTGCAGCCAGGCCGCGTCGATCTCGCTGGCTGCTTCGGCGATCCGCACCTTGGCGAACGGGTCCTCCTTGACCTTCTCCCCCGCGAACGCCGCCCGCACGCGCTTGACCTGGTGGTCGACGTGCGCGTCGTAAGCGCCCTGGGCCATGCCGATGATCGGCGCGGTGATGGTCGAGGGGTGCACCGTGCCCCACGGCATCCGGTACAGCGCCGAGGTGTTGACCTCGTGACCGGGGCACTTGTTCTGCGACATCGCGATGAAGCTCAGCGCCCGGTGCTGCGGGATGAACGCGTTCTCCACCACGACGTCGTTGCTGCCGGTGCCGCGCAGTCCGACGGTGTCCCAGACGTCCTCGATCCGGTAGTCGCCGCGCGGCAGCAGGTAGGTGCAGAAGTCCACCGGCTTGCCGTCGCCGTCCTCGACCGGGCCGCCGACGAACACCCACGAGGCGTGGTCGCAGCCGGAGGAGAAGCTCCAGCGCCCGTTCAGCAAGTAGCCGCCATCAACGACCTTCGCCTTGCCCATCGGCGCGTAGGACGAGGAGATGCGGGTGTTCGGGTCCGCGCCCCAGACGTCGTCCTGCGCCTCCTGCGGGAACAGGGCCAGGTGCCACGGGTGCACCCCGAGGATCGAGGCGACCCACCCGGTGGATCCGCAGGCGCTGCCGAGGAGTTTGACCGCGGTGTAGAACTCCAGCGGGTCGGCCTCGCAGCCGCCGTAGCGCTCCGGCTGCAGCAGCGAGAAGAACCCGATCTCCTGCAGGTCCGCGATGGTCTCGTCCGGGATCCTGCGCAGCTCCTCGGCTCGCTGCGCCCGTTCCCGCAGGTCGGGCAGCAGTCCCCGGACCCGTTCCACGACTGCTCGACTGTCCTTCATCGGCGCTCCCGTTTCCGCATCTCGTTACCTTCGTGAGCACTTCGGGGTGCTGTGGCGCCCCAAAGCGCTCACGAGCGCTTGAGCTCCAGCGCGATGTCGATGAGCTGGTCTTCCTGGCCACCGACGAGCTTGCGCTCGCCCGCCTTCACCAGCAGTTCCGCCTCGCTGACGCCGTAGCGCTCGGCTTGGCGGGCGGCGTGCTTGAGGAAGCTGGAGTACACCCCGGCGTAGCCCATCATCAGCGCCGAGCGGTCCAGCAGGCATTCCTCCGGCATGGCGGGGCGCACCACGTCCTCGGCGGCGTCGGCGACGGCGAAGAAGTCGACGCCCGTGCGGATGCCGAGCTTGTCGCACACCCCGACGAACGCCTCGACCGGCGTGTTGCCCGCCCCGGCGCCGAAACGCCTTGCGCTGCCGTCGATCTGAACCGCGCCGGCACGGGCCGCGGCCACCGAGTTGGCCACCGCGACACCGAGGTTCTCGTGCCCGTGGAACCCGACCTGCGCCTGGTCGCCCACCTCCGCGACCAGCGCGGAGACCCGCTCGGCGACCTGCTCCAGCACCAGGGCGCCAGCCGAGTCCACGACGTAGACGCACTGGCAGCCGGCGTCGACCATGATCCGCGCCTGCTCCGCCAGCACCTCCGGTGGCTGCGAGTGGGCCATCATCAGGAATCCGACGGTTTCCAGGCCGAGCTCGCGGGCCAGGCCGAAGTGCTGCTCCGACACGTCGGCTTCGGTGCAGTGGGTGGCGATCCGGCACACCGACGCGCCGTTGTCGCGGGCGACCACGATGTCGTCCTTGACCCCGACGCCGGGCAGCATCAGCACCGCGATCTTGGCCCGCTGCGCGGTTTCCGCGGCGATGGTGATGAGTTCCTGCTCCGGCGTGCGGGAGAAGCCGTAGTTGAACGAGGAGCCGCCGAGACCGTCGCCGTGGGTCACCTCGATCACCGGGACGCCCGCGCCGTCCAGCGCCGCGACGATGTCGCGCACCTCGGTCGCGGTGAACTGGTGGCGCTTGTGGTGCGAGCCGTCGCGCAACGAGGTGTCGGTGATGCGCAGGTCCAGCGCATCGGAGTAGGTGCTGGGCAGACCGGTCATCGCACTGCCTCCTTCCGCACGAGCTGCTCGCCCACCCGCACCGCGGCGGCGGTCATGATGTCGAGATTCCCCGAGTACGGCGGCAAGAAGTCGCCCGCGCCCTCGACCTCCACGAAGATCGCCACCCGCGCCTTGCCGCCGGTGGCCGCGGACGGCGGGTCGAACTGCGGCTCCACCAGCAGCCGGTAGCCGGGCACGTATTCGGCGATCTCGGCGGCCATCTTCTCGATGGAGGCGGCGATCGCGTCGGTGTCGGCGTCGGCGGGGATCGCGCAGAAGATGGTGTCGCGCATGATCACCGGCGGGTCGGCCGGGTTGAGCACGATGATCGCCTTGCCGCGCTGCGCCCCGCCCAGCACCTCGATCCCGGTGCTGGTGGTGCGGGTGAACTCGTCGATGTTGGCGCGGGTTCCGGGTCCGGCCGACACCGACGCCACCGAGGCGACGATCTCGGCGTACTCCACGGGCACCACCCGCGAGACCGCATGCACCATCGGAATGGTGGCCTGGCCGCCGCAGGTGATCAGGTTGACGTTCAGCGCGTCGAGGTGCTGGTCGAGATTCACCGGCGGCACCACGTACGGCCCGATCGCGGCCGGGGTGAGGTCGACGGCGCGGATGCCGGCTTCGGCGTAGCGAGGCGCGTTGGCCCGGTGCACGCCCGCTGAGGTGGCTTCGAAGACGACGTCGGGCCGGTGGTTGTCCAGCAGCCAGTCCACGCCCTCCGCGCTGGCTTCCACGCCCAGGTCCGCGGCCCGGCGCAGCCCGGCGCTGGACGGATCGATGCCGATCATCCACCTCGGCTCGATGTGCGCGGACCGGCTCAACTTGTACAGCAGGTCGGTACCGATGTTCCCCGACCCGACAATCGCAGCAGTCCTCTTGCTCATCTCGCCTCCTTTCCACAGGTCATGGGTCGTGAGTGCGAAAACCGGCTGGGACCGGCTTTCGCGCTCACGAGCGGAACTCCAGGGACACGGAGCCGAGGTCGGCTCCTGCGGACCGGAAGTCGGCTCGGAAGGTGTCGCCCGGGGTCACGTCGATGGCTCTGGTGCAGGAGCCGGGGAGGACGACGTTCCCCGCTCGCAGCCGGACGCCGTAGGCGGACACCTTGCGGGCCAGCCAGGCCACCGCTGTCGCCGGATTGCCCAGCACCGCGTCGGACCGGCCGCGCTCGATCGGTTCGCCGTTGCACAGCAGCGTCGCGTCGATCGCCCGGAGGTCGACGTCGCCAGGCGCGATCCGGGCCTCGCCGAGCACGAAGCCGGCCGACGAGGCGTTGTCCGCGATGGTGTCCACCAGGCTGATCCGCCAGTCCGCGATCCGGCTGTCGATCAGCTCGATCGCCGGGACCAGCGCCTCGGTGCCCGCCAGCACGTCGGCCTCGGTGCACTCGGCGGGCAGGTCCTCGCCGAGCAGGAAGCCGACCTCGACCTCCACCCGGGGCACGCAGTAGCGGCTGATCTGAACGGGCTCGTCCTCGGCCAGCCGCATGCTCGCCAGCAGGTGCCCGTAGTCCGGTTCGGAAACGCCCATCATCTGCTGCATGACCGGCGAGGTCAGGCCGACCTTGTGCCCCAGCACCGGTTCGTCGCGGCGCTGCACGTTGAGCAGCTGGACCTGGTAGGCGTCCACCGCGTCGAGCTCCGGGTGCGTCTCCACCAGCGGCGGAATCGGCTCGCGGTGGACCTCGGCGTCCCACAAGCGCTGCGCGATCTCGGTGCGCGCCTCAACTGTCAGCATCGCTCAGCTCCTTCACCGAGTGGACTCCGGCGCGGCGGCCGGAGAAGACGCAGTCGGCCAGGGACAGCCCGCTGATGTAGGAGTTCGAGCAGATCCCGACCGCCGACCGCCCGGCCGCGTACAGCCCCGCGACCGGATCGCCGCGTTCGTCGAGCACCTGCCCGGTGTCCTCGTCGACGCGCAGGCCGCCGAGGGTCAGCACCGGGCACGGGTAGGCCGTGCTGGGTCGCACCGACACGTCCAGCAGCGAGTACGGCGGCTGGTCCACCGGCCGCACGAAGTCCGCCGGTTTCCCTGCGGGGTCCGGCTTCCCGGCCCGCGCCGCGTCGTTGTGGGCGTCCACAGTGGCCTGGAGGTGTCCCGGGTCCACGCCTGCTCGGCGCGCCACCGCCTCGACCGTGTCGCCGGTCGCCGCGGTGGCCAGCAGGTATTCCGCCTGCATCCGCTGGAACCACACCGTCTGGCTGCGCAGCTGGTGCTTGGCCCGGCGGCGCAGGTCCCGGTCGACGAGCAGCCAGGCGCGTCCGCCGTGCTCCTCCACGATCGCCTGGCCGTGCGCCGCGCCGTAGCGGGATTCGTCGCCGATGCGCGATCCGCGCTGGTCGACCAGCAGCCCGGACAGCAGCGCGCTCGGCGGTGTGATGAACCGCCATGCGGACACCCGGTCGAGCTTGTCCGGTACCCCGCCGACGCTCTGCCCCAGCCGGATTCCGCTGCCGTCGTCGCCTTGGGTGCCCAGCGGCAGCCCGGCGCGGTAGGCCGGTGCGTGGCGGCGCATCATCTCCCGGTTCGACACGAAACCACCGGCCGCGATGATCACCGCGCGGTCGGCGTGGATCCGCAGCGGTTCCGCGCGGCGCTCCAAGCGCTCGGCGCGCCGGTGCAGCTTCCGGGCCAGTTTCGGCACGTAGAGACCGGGTTTCGCGGCCACCCGGCTCACCACCCGGTGCTCGCGTGCCGCCGTTCCGCGCAGCTGCTCGCACTCCACCGCGCAGACCCGCCCGTCGGCGTCGACGACGAGCTCGGTCGCCCTCGTCTGGGTCAGCACCTGCACACCGGCTCGCCGCACGGCCGCCGCCAATGCGTTGAAGAGCACCTTCCCCGAAGTCCCCCGGCCCTTGGTTCGGTGGCCTCGCGGGGCCGGAGGGGCGACGTCGCGGAAGCCGCCGGCGGCTTCGCTGCCCGAGTAGTAGAGGTAGTGCCGGTTGCTCGGGTACGAGGTCTTGTACGGGCACAAGCTGCCTTCGAACGGCACGCCGTGCTGCGCCAACCAGGTGATCATCTCGGTGCTGCCCTCGCAGAACCGCCGCAGGGTGCGCTCCGAGACCGCGTCGCCGACCTCCTGCCGCAGGTAGGCGAACATCGCCTCGGGCGAATCGGACACCCCGGCCGCGCGCTGCTCCCGCGTGCCGCCGCCGGCGTAGACCACACCGCCGGACAGCGCACTGGCGCCGCCACCGCCGAACCGGTCGAGCACCACCACCCGGGCCCCGGCGTGCGCCGCTTCCAGCGCGGCGCAAGCCCCGGCCGCGCCGAAGCCGATGATCACCACATCGGCGTGCAACGTGCTGCGCTGGGCCATCGCATCCTCACCAGTTTGAAACAGGTTCTCTTCACGGCTTCGAGCGAACAACTGCCTGATTTCTGGCTACACCATAGCGCCACTGGCGCAGAAATCTATAACATGTTTCAGTATTGATCGCGAGGCTGATCGCGAGGAGGTGCGATGACCGCAGACAGGTTCGACGTCGTGGTGGTCGGCAGCGGAGCCGCGGGGATGGCGGCGGCGCTGACCGCCGCGCTGCACGGGCTCGACGCGGTGGTCGTGGAGAAGGCCGCCAAGTTCGGCGGATCCACGGCCCGGTCCGGCGGCGGCGTGTGGATACCCAACAACCACGTGCTGGCCGACGCGGGCATCACCGACACACCCGAGGCAGCGCGCAGCTACCTCGCCCACATCGTCGGCGACGCGGTCAGCGCCGAGCGGCAGGAGGCGTTCCTGGACGCCGGGCCGCGGATGCTCGCCGAGCTGCTGCCGCGCACGCCGCTGCGCATGCACTGGGTGACCGACTACGCCGACTACTACCCGGAAGCCCCCGGCGGCCGGGTCGGCGGGCGGTCGATCGAACCGGCGCCGCTGGACGGCCGGCTCCTCGGCGACCTGCTCCCCGACCTCGAACGCGGCTACCGCAAGGCGCCGGCGAACCTGGTCATCACGCAGGCCGACTTCCGCTGGCTCAACCTGCTCGCCCGCCACCCGCGCGGTCCCCTCCGCGCCGTGCGCGTCGGGCTGCGCTGGCTGTTCGCCCGAGCCCGCCGCAAGCACCTGCTCGGCCTGGGCCAGGCGCTGACCGCCGGGCTGCGGGTCGGACTGCGCGACGCGGGTGTGCCGGTGCTGCTGAACACGCCGCTGGTCGAGCTGGAGCAGGACGGCGACCGGGTCACCGGTGTCGTCGTGGAACGCGACGGCGAACGCCGGACGTTGCACGCGCGACGCGGAATCGTGCTGGCTGCAGGCGGTTTCGAGCACAACGAGGTGATGCGCAAGCAGCACCAGCGCGATCCGATCGGGACGCAGTGGACCGTCGGCGCCAAGGCCAACACCGGCGACGCCATCCTCGCCGCGCAACGGCTCGGCGCGGACGTGGAGCTGATGGACGACGCCTGGTGGGGCCCGTCGGTGCCGCTGCCCGGCGGCCCGTGGTTCTGCCTCGCCGAGCGCACCCTGCCGGGCTGCATCCTGGTCAACGGCGCAGGTGAGCGCTTCGTCAACGAGGCGGCGCCCTACGTCGACGCGGTGCACGCGATGTACGGCTCCGGCGACGGGCCCGCGCAGAACATGCCGACCTGGCTGATCGCCGACCAGCGCTACCGCAACCGGTACATGTTCGCCGGGCTCGGCCCGCGGCAACCGTTCCCCGGACGCTGGTACAAGCACGGCGCCGTCCACCGCGCCCCCACCATCGACGAGCTGGCCTCACGCATCGACGTCCCGGCCGACGCGTTGCGCAGCACCGTCGAGCGGTTCAACGGGTTCGCGCGCAGTGGTGTCGACGCCGACTTCCAACGGGGCGCGAGCGGGTACGACCGCTACTACGGCGATCCGACCAACAAACCCAACCCCAGCCTGGCCGCCCTGGAGGTCGCACCGTTCTACGCGGTGAAGATCGTGCCGGGCGACCTCGGGACCAAGGGCGGACTGCGCACCGACGTGCACGCGCGCGTGCTGCGCGAGGACGGCACGCCCATCGACGGGCTCTACGCGGCGGGCAACACCAGCTCCGCCGTGATGGGCCACACCTATGCGGGCCCGGGCGCAACGCTCGGACCTGCGATGACGTTCGGATACCTCGCCGCCCGGCACCTGGCATCCGGCGCGGAACGAGCGGGAGGGACGAGATGACCGCGGCAAGCAACGACGAGGTGCGCACCATCGACGTCGGCACGCCACCCACCAGGTTCGCGCGCGGCTGGCACTGCTTCGGCCTGGCCGAGCAGTACAAGGACGGCCAGCCGCACGCGGTGGAGGCGTTCGGCACGAAACTCGTGGTCTTCCAAGGCGAAGACGGCGAGCTCAACGTGCTCGACGCGTACTGCCGGCACATGGGCGGCGACCTCAGCCAAGGCACCGTGAAGGGCAACGCGATCGCCTGCCCGTTCCACGACTGGCGCTGGTCCGGCAACGGGCGCTGCGCCGGAATCCCCTACGCCAAGCGGGTTCCGCTGCGGGCGCGCACCCGCGCGTGGCTGGCGATGGAGCGCAACAAGCAGCTGTTCGTGTGGAACGACCCGCAGGGCAACCCGCCACCGGAGCACGTGACGATCCCGGAGCTGCCGGAGGTCGACTCCGACGAGTGGAGCAACTGGACCTGGGACTCGGTGCGCATCGAGGGCTCCAACTGCCGCGAGATCGTGGACAACGTGGTGGACATGGCGCACTTCTTCTACATCCACTTCGCGTTCCCGACCTACTTCAAGAACGTCTTCGAAGGCCACGTCGCCAGCCAGTACCTGACCACCAAGGGCCGGCCCGACATCGGCGCGGGCAGCTACTCCGGCAGCGACAACGTGGCCCGCTCGGAGGCCTCGTACTACGGTCCGTCGTACATGATCGACCGGCTGTGGAACGAGTACAAGGGCTTCACCATCGAGACGATCCTGATCAACTGCCACTACCCGATCACCGCGGACTCGTTCGTGCTGCAGTGGGGTGTGCTGGTCAAGAAGCTGCCCGGGCTCTCCGACTCCGACGCCGACAAGCTGGCCGCCAAGATCGCCAAGAACACCGGCGTCGGATTCCTGCAGGACGTGGAGATCTGGCGGAACAAGACCCGCATCGACAACCCGCTGCTGTGCGAGGAGGACGGCCCGGTGTACCAGCTGCGCCGCTGGTACGACCAGTTCTACGTGGACGTCGAGGAGGTCACCGAGGACATGGTGGCGCGCTTCGAGTTCGAAGTGGACACCACCCGGGCCAACGAGGCGTGGGAGCGCGAGGTCGCGGAGAACCTGGCGCGCAAGGAGGCGCAGAGCTGATGTCCACCTGGGCCAAGGCACCGGACCTCGCCGACCGCCCGCACCAGCGCGACGCGGTCCGCGAGGGCACGGTCGCCGACCGGGACGCCTACCTGCGCGACGGCCTGCGCCCGGTCCAGTGCGAGCAGTGCGCGACGACGGTGCTGGCGAAGAAGAACAGCCCGCAGCACACCAGCGTCCAGTGGAGCGCCGAGAGCACCCAGCAGTGCGCGGTGTTCGCGTCCCGCGCCCCCGGCGAACCCGCGGAGTCCTGCCCCGACCTGCGGCGCAGCATCGCCGCAGCCGCCGACGAAGGCCGGCTGGACACCTCCGACCGGTCGTGAGTGCGTAACAGTGTTCGAACACTGT
>NZ_JBEOVY010000194.1:0-14286 GCF_040295745.1 Saccharopolyspora sp. NPDC002686 | reverse complement strand
GCCGAGCATGATCGCGATCGGGATCCACGATCCGGTCGTCGTCCCCGGCGTGGTGGCGGCGCTCCTGATCGGTCTGTCCGGCGGGCGCGTGCTCGGGTTCCTGCGTGGGATCTTCGACGCGTCGAAGATCCCACGCGTCTGGTACCTACCGGCGCTGCTCCTGATGCCGGCGATCACGCTGGTCTCCTACGGCCTGGCCGGGCAACCGCTCCCCCAGCCCGCGTTGACGTCGGTGCTGATCTACTTCGCCCTCTACGTCGTGGCCGCATGCGCCGAGGAAGCCGGGTGGACGGCCTATGCCACCGGTCCCGTTCAGCAGCGGTGGGGCGCCCTCGGCGGTGGCGTGATCATCGGCGTGGTGTGGGCGGCTTGGCACGTCGTGCCCTACTTCCAGTTGCACGGGCCGGTGTGGGTGCTCGGCCAGTCGCTGTTCACCGTCGCCGCGCGGGTCATCATCGTCTGGCTCCACAACAACACCGGTCGCAGCACGTTCGTCGCCGTGCTGTTCCACGCCATGATCAACGTCTGCTACTCGGTGTCGGCCGATGCCGGCCAGTACGACCCGGTCGTCGTCGGCGCGGTCACCCTCGCCGCAGCGTTGCTGATCGCGCTGGTCTGGATGCCGAGAACCCTTGTCCTGCGGAGCCGCTGAAGGTCACCGTGCCCATTCGCTGGTGCTCGCGGCGACGCGTTGGCGGATGTGCTCGAGCGCTTCGCCGAGCGCGGCCCGGTTCTCCGCGTTGAACCACCTCGCGCGCAGTGCCTCGTTGTTGCCTCCGGGAGTCTCGTGCGCTCGCCCGAGCTCGGACAGGCCGGTGCTTCGATCCGCGAGGGACGTGCTGACGCCCGCGAACATGCTGCGCACATAACCCTCCGCGGCTCGGGAATCCATGCCTTGCCCCGCGATCCAGTCCGCAACGGTGTCCAGGTAGTGCAGGTAGCTGGAGATCGACGCCGTCGCAGCGGAAAGCGCGTCGAAGGTCGTGGGCTCGTCGACCACGAGAGTTCCGCCCAGTCGGTCGAACAGCTCTTCCGCGATCGGATGCGCCGGGTGCAGGGCGGTGATGCCGCGTCGTTGCCGCACAGCAGGCAGCGGGATCGAGCGGACGATGGTCACATCAGCGTCGAGCTGCGTTCCCAGCGCCTCGACGGACCACCCCGCGACAGCGCTGATGACGACGCGGTCGCCAGGTACGCGGAGCCCGGCGAGAGCTTCGCGCACGTCAGCGGGGCGGACCGCGAGCAGGATCAGCGGTGCCGCGTCGACGACCGACTGGTTGTCCGCGCAGACGTGGACGTCGGGGTGGCGGCTCGCCAGGTCGTTCGCGATCCGGGCGTTCCGCGGCGACAGGTAGATCGCCGGGCCGTCCCCGTCCGCGTGGAGCCCGTCCACGATGTCCGCGGCGATGGATCCGGTGCCGATGATGCCGATGGTCATGAACCCTCCTGGTTCAGCTGGGTGCCGCGACTGCGCTGGTCCCACGGCTCGGACGCTACGCAAACGACTCCGACAAGCGCTTGCATCGTTTGCGCGATCGCGCAATATTTTTGCGCATGCGAGCCCGCAAGCGACCCCTCGACGAGATCGACGCGCAACTGCTGGACCTGCTGCAGGCCGACGCCGATCAGACCCTCCGCGAGCTCGGCGACCAGGTCGGTCTGTCCCCCAGCGCGGTCCAGCGCCGCATCACGGGCTACAAATCCGCGGGGCTCCTGCGCACCGTCGCCGTCGTCAACACCGAGCAGACCCCGGCCTTGGCGCAGGCGCTCGTGATGCTGACCTTGGTCGAGGAATCCGTCGAGCACCACCGCCGCATCACCGACCGACTCCGCGCCCGGCCGGAGGTCCAGCAGTGCTACGGCCTCTCGGGCCGCTGGGACTACGCCGTGCTGCTCACGGCGGCGTCGATTCGCGATCTCCGGGACCTCAGCGACGAGCTGTTCAAGAGCGACGACAACATCCGCCGCTACGACACGATGTTCATCTTCGACACGGTGAAGAGCGGCTCAGCACTGCCGAGCGCGCTCCTGCTGCCCTGACCCGGAGAATTCGATGCCGTTTCGTGCCAGAAAAATGTGGAAATGACCAAGAAAACGTGCTCCTGGCCGATCCGCGCATTTTCAACTTCTTTTTCGCCGACCATCGAGCAGGCCAGGAACGCCCGCCGGGCGCGGAGCCGGTGAAAGGCGACCACCGAGGGCAACGGCGAAGTCGCAAGAGGCGGCGAGCAGCCCTCGCCGCCTTGGTGGGGCAGGTGGGACTTGAACCCACGACCTGACGGATTATGAGTCCGCTGCTCTGACCTGCTGAGCTACTGCCCCCGTGGCGTTGGCAACACTCGCGATCGTAGCGAGACGCCGGGGCGTTGCGACCTTCGGGTGGACCCGCCGTGCGGCCTACCGGACGATTGGTCGGACTGGTCGAATCGCCTGCGCACGGCGTTGAGCCGACCGGACTAGCCGACCGGACCGGGGCATGAGGAAGGGCGGCGCACCCGGGGGTGCACCGCCCTTGTTGATCTCAGCTCGTTCAGCCGATGAGGCTGAAGACGTCGAACGCGCCGGTGAGCTGACCGATGACCACCATCGCGGCCGCCAGCGCGGCGATGCCGGCGACGGTGATCACCGCCAGCATGATCAAGTAGACCAGCGCCTTGATCGGCTTCGGCAGCTTGGTCACCGAAGCGAAATCGGGCAGCGAGAGGTGCGAGTTCTTGCCGATCCCTGGTGCGGACATCCTGACTTCCCCCGTCCTGTAGTCAGTCCCCTTGGACGAACCACCACTGCTAGAGAGACGGCGTGCAACGGCTCTTCGTTGCACGCAAAAGCATCACGAGTTCGTTTCGGTCAGCAATCGAGCAGATCAACCAGAGTGGCCGGTCAGTGGTCCGCGGTTCGCGCGGCTTGCTCAAATCATCAGCGCCGGTGCCGTTGATCGCGAGCCGAGCATGGACGTGATCGCGCGTTGAGCCGGGATTGTTATCCATCCCGATCCCGAGTCGCCCGGACAGGTGAACTGCTGTCGCCGCACCGTCGCGGCGCTCCTACCCGGGGAGTTGCGAAATTCGCGTCAGCGCACCGCTTTCCGCGTTCGACCGCTGATCATCCCGATTGCGGTACCGAAGTACCCCACCACCGATCTTAGCGAACGCTGGAGCGGCACCCGCGGCGCGCCACGTGTTACTGCGATCACTCGACGAGTCCGAATCGGACTCCCCGGGCGTCAGCTCTCGGGGCTCGGCGTCGCGAGCTCCGCCAAGTGGTCGCGCAAGATCTGCTTGAGCCTCTGCGGCGGATGCTTGTCCGGCCAGAGCGCGCCTTGGAACGCCAGCCCGTCCAGCAACGCGTACGTGCTGCGCGCAGCGCGGTCGATCGAGCGGCCCTCGCCGAGACCGCCGGTGGCGCGCAGGAGCTCCATGGTCCGGCCGACCAGGTCCGCCAGCTGCGCCTCCATCTCCTCCCCCACCGCGCGCAATCCCGGATGGGTCTGCGCGCGCACCAGGAAGGCCAGGTAGACGCTCTGCTCCAGGCGCCGGTCGGCGTCCAGCGGGACGAGCTCCTCCAGGAGACGCCGGACGCCGTCGGGGTTCTCCGCGCTCTCGAAGCGAGCCCGGACGCGGACCGCCACCCGGTCGGCGACCGCGCGCATGGCGAACTCCATCAGTTCGTCCTGCGTCGTGAAGAAGTAGCGCAGCGCGGTCGGGGACATCTGCGCCTGCGCCGCCACGGTTCGCACCGACACCGCGTGGATCCCGTCGCGCAGGGCGACCTGCCACAACCCTTCGGCGATCCGCAGGCGGCGGGCCTCGTGATCGACGATCTTCGGCACGCCATCTTTTATAGCACAGCTGTACCGGATACTATGCAGCACAGGTGTACCAAATAAACGGGGGTCGTCGATGCGAACACTGCTGTGGATCATCGGTGCCGTGCTGCTGCTGCAAGGCCTCGCTCCGCTCGCGCAGAGCGCCTTCGGCCGGGACCCCGGCGAGAGCTTCTTCCTGGTCAACCTCGTACCGGCGGCGCAGCCCTGGGCAGGTCTGGCGCTGGCCGCGCTGGGCGCGGGCGCACTGGTGCTCGCCGAGCGGAACCGCGCGCGCCGGAACGACACCCGATGACCACGGCGAACTCCGCGGCCGATGCCGACCACGACGGGAGTCGGCGCCGCGCGCAGTGCCTCGAAGTCGGGCACCGACCGGTGCCGCGCGGGCAGAATCAACGCGGTGAGCGATATTCCTTCCAGCACCACGGATGATCTCGCCCTGGCCCGCGAAGGCGACGACGCCGCGTTCGAGCGACTCGTGACGCCGCTGCGCCGGGACCTGCACGCGCACTGCTACCGCATGCTCGGCTCCGCCCACGACGCCGACGACGCGTTGCAGGACGCGATGGTGCGGGCGTGGCGCGGGCTGGCGCGGTTCGAGGGGCGCAGCTCCGTGCGCACCTGGTTGCACACCATCGCCACCCGGACCTGCCTGGACATCATCGAGAGCCGCGGCAAGCGGGCGCTTCCCGTCGACCTCGGACCGTCCAGCGACCGCGCCGTGATCGACGACGCCCCGCTCACCGAGGTCGCCTGGCTGGGGCCGTACCCGGACGCCGGGCTCAGCAGCGGCCGAGCCGCCCCGGAAGCGCGCTACGAACAGCGCGAAGCCGTCGAGCTCGCGTTCGTCGCCGCGCTGCAGCACCTGCCCGGCAACCAGCGGGCGGCATTGCTGCTGTTCGAGGTGCTGGGCTTCTCCGCCGCCGAGATCGCCGAGGCGATGGCCACCTCGACCGCGTCGGTGAACAGCGCACTGCAGCGCGCCCGGCGGATCGTGGCCGAGAAGGTCCCGCCGCGCACTCAGCAGCAAACCCTGCGCGAGCTCGAGGACGGGCGGATGCAGGAGATCGTCGCCGAGTTCTCCGCAGCCCTGGAGAACGGCGACGCCGATTCCCTGCTCGCGCTGCTCGCCAAGGACGTCACGTGGTCGATGCCGCCGCTGCCGCACTGGTACCGCGGCATCGAGGCGGTGACGGACTTCGCCGTTCGGGTTCCGCTGACCTGCGGGTCGTGGCGGCACCTCCCGACCAGCGCGAACGGGCAGCCCGCGGTGGCCTGCTACCTCCGCCGCGACGGCGAGACCGCGCACAGCGCGTGGGCTATCAACGTGCTCGCGCTGCAGGACGGCCTGATCCGGGAGATCACCGCGTTCATCGGCGCGGAGCACTTCCGGGTCTTCGGCCTGCCTGTGGAACTGCCGTGAGGGCTCACCCCTCGTGAGTACTTTGGGTTGTCATAGCAACCCGAAGTACTCACGACCACTGGCGCAGGTGCCCGGAGCGAAGTTCGCCCGAGCTGCGCAAGGCTGGGCCGGTCCGGCGAAGTCGGGTGCCGTGGTTCGGCGACGATCCGCGATCGCGGTACTGCGGCCGAACCCGTCCGGCCTCAACCGAGCCCCGGGTGCCGCAGTCCTGATCACCCGGCGCGATCTGCTGGCCGACCGGGGATTCCGGCTCAACCGTCACCATGGGGGCTAGCCGGAAACCTGACGCTGGGAGCCCCCGTGATCGCGTTCTCCGACGACGAGCACGAGCTGCACGCGCACCGATCGGACTTCGGGCATCCCGGGATGTCCGCCCGCTTCCACCACCGCGACCGCTTCGCGCACCGCTCCCGGAACGACTCCCGCTGGGCGCACCGCGCGCCGCACGAGTTCCTGCGAGAACGCGCGACGGCGGCGTTCCACCGAGCCGGAAATGCGCGCCGCACCACCGAATTGCGGTTCGAATGCCCGGACGATGCCGAGTTCACCTTGCTCGTCCAGGTCCAGCGGGCCCGCGACGACCAGCAGATCCCCAGCGTCCGGCTGATCCGCCCCGCGCGAGGTGATCGCCGAGGCACCTCCGACATCGACCTGTTCGTCACCGGCGTCGTGCACCCCAGCTGGGAGAACTGCGGGCGGGGCCGGAAGTGCTGGCGCCGGCACCTGCACCGCGCCGACCGCTGCCCCGGGCACCTCCGGTGGCGGACCACGCGCCACCACGAGGAAGCCGTCGACGCGACGACGTCCCGCTACGCCGGTGCCGCCACGATGCTCGGCATCGACACCTTCGCCGCGCGCATCACCAGCGGCGAGCTCGTCGTCGTCGACGCCCGCCGCGACGACAGCCCCAGCACCTTCCCGGTGATCTCCACGTCCGACGGCGCCCGGCAAGCCGCGCTGTACGAAGCGGAAATCGCGGAGTGGTGGGCTTTCCGCCGCATCAGCCGCATGAAGTCCAAGGCCTGGGCGATCGCCCTCGAGCACTGCACCCACGTCCGCGTCGTCCCGGACGTGGCGCGGTTCCTCGACCAGCTGCGACTCCCCGGGGTCACCGTGTCCGACGACGAAATCATCCTGGTGCCAACCGAATCGGACCGCGAACGGCTCATCGCCGCAGGCGCGATGAGCGAATGGCCGGCACGACTCCGCGACGTCGTCGCGATGGCGGGCGAACCCGCTCGGAGCAGCGGCGAATAATAGCCGGACGTTTCGCCGGATCATGGCCGCAGTTTCAATTGAAACTGCGATCCCCACCCACGGCGGATCACAGTTTCAATTGAAACTGCACCATCCCGGACCACCTGAATGCACTGGTACCAGGCGCATTCACGGATTGATCGCAATGCCGGACCCGCGTCGAGTTGATGTTGTACCTTGGGGTCGATCTTCGGACTCAGCACGAGGGGACAGCCACGATGACGGATTCTCCAGGACCGCTGCAGCGGCTGGTCGGCTCCGAAGCCGGGGCGGACCACGTGCCCGCGGAGGTCAACACCGAGAAGGTCTCCATCGCCCGCATCTACGACTTCGCCCTGGGCGGCAAGGACAACTTCGCCGTCGACCGGGCCGCCGCCGCGGCGATGACCGAGGTCGTCCCGGAGGCCATGCTGCTGGCCAAGGCGAACCGGCACTTCCTGCGGCAGGCCGTGCGCTACCTGGTCGGCGAGGCCGGGATCCGGCAGATCGTCGACATCGGTTCCGGGCTGCCGACTGCGGGCAACGTGCACGAGATCGCGCAGGAGGTCGCGCCCGAGACGCGCGTCGTCTACGTCGACAACGACCCGATCGTGCTGGCCCACGGCCGCGCCCTGCTGGCCTCCAACGACCGGACCGCCTTCCTCAAGGCGGACCTGCGCGAACCGGAAGCCATCTTCGGGCACCCGGGCACCGAGCGGCTGATCGACCAGTCGGAGCCGTTCGCCGTGCTGCTGGGTGGAATCCTGATGCACCTCGAGGACGAGGAGGATCCCGAGGGCGTGGCCGCGGGCATCCGCGATCGCCTGCCTTCCGGCGGTTTCCTGCTGGTGTCCAACACCTGCGACAACGGCGAGCCGCGCGCGATGGAGCTCTCGCAGGTGTTCGCCGACAGCGGCATGGGCACCCGGTGCTTCCGCACCTGGGACGAGCAGATCCGCTACTTCGACGGCCTCGAACTGGTCGACCCCGGCCTGGTGCCGCACAACGAGTGGCGCGTCGGCCCGGACATGCCCGAGCCGAACAGCCCAGCGCACGCCATGCACATCGGCGGCGTCGGCCGAAAGCCCTGATCACCTGAACTTCCCACCCCGCTCCGGTGCGGTGCCACGCAAATTCAATGGAAATCGGACGTCTGATTTCCATTGAATTTGCGGGAGTCACCCCACCGGCGGCTGCGGCGCTCCGAAGTCCGGACTCCGCACGGCAGGGACGCACCCCTTGGCAGCGTGAACTGAATCACGTAGTCTCCAGCGACCAACGAACATGAAATTGGTTCGCATTCACCGAGGAGTGCAGCCCATGCCCGTAGCCAGGAGGCAGGTGCTCGCGGCCGCTGCCGCAGCACCACTGGTCGCATCGGCCCTCGGCGGCACCAGCGCCGCCGCCGGAACCTCCCGGGGATCCGGGGATTACCTGGTCGGCAGGGGCATCGCCGACGTCACCGGCCCGGCCGCCGAGAACGGCATGATGGGCTACTCGATGCCCCAGCAGCAGACCGCGGGCATCCACCTGCGCACCCTCGCGCGCGCGTTCGTCGTGGCCGACGGCGACCAGCGGATCGCGTTCGTCACCGCCGAGCTCGGCGCGCTGTTCCAGTCGGTGCACCAAGGAGTTCTGCGCAAGCTCCGCGAAAAGTACGGCGAGCTCTACACCGAGCAGAACGTGCTGCTCAACGCCACGCACACGCACGCGGCGTGCGGCGGCGACTCGCACTACGCCGCCTACGACCTGTCGATCCTCGGCTTCCAGGAGCAGACCTACAACGCCGTCGTCGACGGGATCGTCGAGGCGATCTCCCTGGCGCACGACGACCTCAAGCCCGGCACCGTGCACCTCGGTCGCGCCGTGCTGACCGATGCCAGCGTGAACCGGTCGCGCAGCGCGTTCGACCTGAACCCCCAGTCCGACAAGGACCACTTCCCGCTGGCCATCGACCCGGCGGTGACGGTGCTGCGCTTCGCGCAGGGCAGCCGGGACGTCGGTGCGATCACCTGGTTCGCCACCCACGGCACCTCGATGACCAACACGAACCAGCTGATCAGCTCGGACAACAAGGGCTACGCCGCGTTCGCCTGGGAGCAGCTCGACGACGAGTTCGTCGCCTGCTTCGCGCAGACCAACTCCGGCGACATGTCGCCGAACCTGAACCTCTCCCCCGGATCCGGGCCCACCGACGACGAGTTCGAGAACACCCGCATCATCGGCGACCGGCAGTTCCGCGCTGCGAGAAGCGCTTTCGACTCGGCGCAGGAGCAGATCACCGGTGCGGTCGACCACCGGATGTGCTTCGTCGACATGTCGAAGGTCGTCGTGGACGGTCGCTTCACCCCGGACGGCCGGCAGCACAAGACGACCACGGCGGCGATCGGCGTGTCCATGCTCGCCGGGAGCCGCGAGGACGGCCCGGGCCTGCCGCTCCCGGAAGGCGTCCGCAACCCGTTCCTGGACTGGCTCGGCGGCGCGGACGAACCGGTCCCGGACTGGCTGGCCGGCGAGCAGGCACCCAAGCCGGTCGCGGTGCCGTTCGGCGCGATGAAGCCCTACCCGTGGTGCCCGGAAGTGCTGCCGCTGCAACTGATCCGCATCGGCCAGCTGCACCTGGTGGCCGGGCCCGCCGAGTTCACCATCGTGGCCGGTCTGCGGCTCCGCCGCGCGGTCGCCGAGGAGCTGGGCGTTCCGCTGGAGAACGTGCTGGTGCAGGGCTACTCCAACGCCTACAGCCAGTACGTGACCACGCCGGAGGAGTACGACGCGCAGCAGTACGAGGGCGCCTCGACCCTGTTCGGCCGGTACACGCTGCCCGCCTACCAGCAGGAATTCACCCGCCTGGCCGCCGCGATGCGCACCGGCGAATCCGTCCCGCTCGGTCCGACCCCGCGCGACCTGCGCGGCAAGCTGATCAACTTCCAGCCGGGCGTGGTCTTCGACGACAAGCCGCCGGGCCGCGAGTTCGGCGACGTGCTCACCGAACCGGCCACCCGCTACGGCCGCGGCGAGCAGGCCTCCGCGGTGTTCGCGACCGGTCACCCGAAGAACGACCTGCACCGGGGCGGCACCTTCGCCGAGGTCCAACGCCTGGTCGACGGCTCCTGGCAACCCGTGGCCGACGACCGCCACTGGTCGACGAAGTACCGCTGGGCCCGAACCGGCCCGGCGACCTCGACGGCCACGATCACCTGGGACATCCCGCCCAGTGCCCCGACCGGCCGCTACCGCATCGTCCACCACGGCGACTGGAAGAACGGCTGGAACGGCGAGATCAAACCCTTCACCGGAACCACCCGGGCCTTCGTCGTCGGCTGACCGGAGCGCGCGCCCGCTACTGGCTGCTCGCCGCGACGCGCAGGCCGAGGGCGATCAGGATGGTTCCGGTGATCGCTTCGAGGCGCCGCCGCACCTTGGACTGGCGGAACCACGCTCCTGCCCGGGCGACGCTCGCCGCCAACGCGAGGTACAGCGCGGTCTCCACGATCACCTGGACGAGCGCGAGGACGGCGGTAGTGCTCAGCAGCGGCCAGTCCGCCGGGACGAACTGCGGGTAGAAGGCGAACATGAAGATCAGCGCTTTCGGGTTCGCCAGCTGGACGAGCAGCCCCTCCCCCGCGGAGCGGAGGAAGGATCCGTTCCCACGCTCCCCACCGGACACCGGTTCTTCGGCGTCGCCGCGATCCCTGAAGACCGCTGCCCACGAACGAATTCCGAGGTAGACGAGGAAAGCAGCACCGGCGAGGCGCATCACGAGGTACGCGGTCTCCGAAGCGGCCACCAGCGCCGTCAAACCGGCACCAGCGGCGATCGCCCAGATGTAGATACCGGCTTCCAGCCCGAGCACCGTGCCGATCGCGGGCCTGAAGCCGCCCAAGGCGGCCCGGCGAAAGATCAACGCCATGGCGGGCCCGGGAGACGCCGAGATGAGCAGAACGGCCAGCAGGAAAGCGGGGAGCGAACCGACCAAGTCCATGGCGCGGATTGTGGCACTTCAGAGCCAGTTGGTGCCGGTGCGCTCGATCTGCTGGTGGATCTCGGCCGACCAGTCCACCTGCCCCATCGTCGCGTAGTCGACGTGCAGGACGTTCTTGACGTCCCGATCACCGGTGAACAGGCCCTGCCTGCGGTCGGCTTCCAGGACCACGTCCATGCCGTCCGGACCGGCGAAGAACGACACCCGCAGCTCCCGGATGCGGCGGTACCGCGGGGAGCCGCTGAACTCGATCTCCTGGTGGATCGGCAGCTGCTGGCGCGTTCCGCGGAACCGGCCGTGCTCGACGTCGGCGTGGTGCAGCCGGAACCCCAGCGCCTCCACCGCCTCCAGCAGCACGTGCTGCGCGGGCAGCGCGCCGACCCCGATCGGGTCGGTGTCGGTCGCGTCGAACGCGCCCTTGATCTCCAGCTGGGTGCGCACCGCGACGAGCATGCCCGGCATCGGGCCGTGCTTGTAGTGCGTGATGGGCGTTTCCAGCGGCACCGGCACCTCGAAGGGGATCTCGACGACCTGCCCGGGCTGGAGCACGACGCCGCGCTGGACGTCCACCCGTCCGAAGCCGATCATCGTCTCCCGCGTCCGCTTGTGGCGGTCGTGGTCGTGCCCCTGGTAGTGGTCGCCGTCCGGACCGTGGCTGGGGATCTCGTGCTTGACGCTCGCGACGAACTCGACGAAGACGCCGTCCAAGGGCTGCTGCATCTCGCCGCCCCGCAGCCGAACGGTGCCGCGCACAGTCCCACCGGGTTGCACCCCGGGCGTGTGCAGCACGGTATCCACCTCAGCGCCACCAAACCCGACGGCGGCCAACAACTTCTTGAACATGCCGCCCAGTGTTCCGCCCAGATCGACCCCGCGCGGACGCAACGGGCGAATCCGTCCGATATGCCGACTATCGACCCGGGTGCCCGAACGCAGATGATCTATTGATTTTCGATCGATACCTATCGATAATCGATGCATGCACACGTTGATCATCACCGCGCTCCGGATCTGCATCGTCGCCGCGCTCCTGCGCAAGGCGGCGGAGATGCAGACCGAGATCGCCGGGGTGATCTGATGGCGATCGTCGTCGAGCTGGACGTCCAGCTGGCCGAGCGCGGGATGTCGGTGGGCGAGTTCGCCGAAGCGGTCGGCATCACCCCCGCCAACATCGCGGTCCTGAAGAACGGCCGGGCCAAAGCGGTCCGCTTCACCACCCTCGACGCGATCTGCCGGACCCTCGACTGCCAGCCGGGCGACGTCCTCCGCTGGGTCCCCGACGCGGAACCCGAAGGAGACTCATAGCGTCGAGGATGTCGAAAAACCCCGCTGCAGAGTGACTTTCACGCCCCGGGTCTCGATCTTCCTGCACCTCCAAGGGAAAAAAGCAAGCCCTTCCGCGGAAAAACCCGGCGCAGTGGTCCGCACGAGTGGCGGGGCATTCCCCATGGTGTGGCCGCGAAGGCGCGTCCTCCGGAACCGGTGCACGGTACGTCTTGCCGATCGGTGGACCCCCAGGCCCGGAAGACCGGACAACTGCCGCCGACCGGCGAAAGTACGGAACACGGATGGGAGTTCGAGCAATGCGCACTTCGCTTCGCCTTCTCGGTGTCACTGCTGCCTGCGCCGCAGCCCTGGCCATCGGCTCACCCGCCTTCGCCAGCGGTTACCACGGCGACGACGACGCGGCGTCCTTCGCCGCCGGCGGCAACGGCGTCGGCGGAAACGGAGGAATCGGCGTCAACGTCCTGAGTGGCATCAACGCCCTGTCCAGCGGCGACGGCGGCAACGCTGCCGCGGGCAACGGCGGCGCGGGCATCGGCGGTGACGCCTTCTCCTTGGCGGGCAACGACTGACGCGGGCACGAACGCCCTGCGCCCTGACCTGACGGGTGCGCCGACCAGCCCCGAGCTGGCCGGCGCACTCGCGCGAGTCCCATTTCGCGTTTCGAAAGGGAGTCCGGAAACGAAAGAGCCCCAAATCGTTGATCTGGGGCTTTGCGCTCCTCCGACTGGACTCGAACCAGTAACCCTTCGGTTAACAGCCGAATGCTCTGCCAATTGAGCTACGGAGGAATGTTCTTTTGTTTCGCCAGCTCGTCTCGCTGACAGGAACTACTTTAGCGCATCCCCGCAGGGGGCTTCACAGGCACCCCCCTCTCATTGATCCAAGTGGCGTAATCGCAGGTCAGAGACGGTGTGCTACGACGAAGACGCGGCGGAAGGGGAACCACGTCACTCCATCCGGTCGCTGCGGGTAGGCCTCGGTCAGCCGAGGCGCCAGCTGTGCGCGGAACTCCGTCCACTCGGCGTCACCCAGAGCCGCCCGAACAGGTCGCAACGCCGTTCCCGTCACCCATTCGAGGATAGGATCCGGTCCGCGCAAGGCGTGGACGTAAGTCGTCTCCCACGCATCCACCGCGACGTCGAGATCCGCGAGGGCGTCGGCGTACCCGACCGGGGTGAGCACCGAGTCCGTGCGCAGGACGTCCGCTCGGTCCCGCCAGCGCGGCTCGGCCATCAGCTCGCGGATCGCCACGTAGGACGGTGATTCGAAGTTTCCCGGGACCTGGAAGGCGAACCACGATCCGGAGGGCAGCTCGGTCAGCCAGCGCTGGAGCAGCTCCAAGTGTTCGGGAACCCATTGCAGGACCGCGTTGCACATCACGACGTCGGTGTCCGGCAACGGTTTCCAGTCGCGGACGTCTTCGACGCGCGCCGGAATCCCGTTGGCCCGCGCCGCTTCGACCATCTCCGGCGACGAATCCGCAGCCTCCACCACCGCGTCCGGCCAGCGGTCGGTGAGCAGGTGCGTCAGATTGCCCGCGCCGCAGCCGAGGTCCACCACGCGGCGCGCTCGGTCAGCTCCGACCCGGGCCATCAGGTCGTGGGCCGGGCGGTCGCGCTGTTCGCTGAAGGTCAGGTACTTCTGCGGGTCCCACATGCCGCGCCTCCTTAGCAGTACGCTCGTACTGTATTCCTGGAGGCGCTCCGCTGTCGAGCGTCAGTTCTGGTGCTTCGCCCGGTTCAGCTGCTCGACGACGGTGGCCGCGAACTCCGCGACCGCGGTCTCGTCCGCCGCGCGATCCGGCCGGACCTGCAGCACGATCCCGTCCTGACCGGGCACCTTGCGCTGCACGAACCACGCTCCCCCGCCGGGGAGATCGCGGTGGTGGCGGGAGCGGATCGACTGGTTCACGCGCTCGTGCACGACGTCCGGCAGGCGCCCGGACTCGGTCAGCTGCAGCCGACGACTCGGCTGGTCGCGCAGCAGCACCGCGCCCCCCGCGTCGCCGGATTCCTCCGCCTCGATCACGGTGAGCACGCCGTTGTTCCAGGTGGCCTTGCTCAGCAGGTGCCAGCCGATGCGGCGCCCCTCGGGCAGCCACAGGCCGAGGTGGGTCGCGACCAGCGCGCCGTCCGAAGTCCGCGACACCGCGAGGACGTGCTCGTCGGCGGCGAGCTCGCCGGTGAAGTCGGCGGGCAGCTCGGCCGTGCCGCTCAACCGCGCGACCAGCCGCCGCAGCCAGGTGATCACATCGTCCCCATCAGCTGTTCGAGCAGGGCCTTCCGGTAGCCCTCGAGCGCGATCATGTCGCCGAAGAGCGCGTTGTACTCCTCGGCGTCCTCCAGCGGGGACATCCGCTGGACCTTCGACTTGATGTCCGCGATCTGCCTGCTGACCAGGCGTTCCTGCAGCCGGACGACCAGCCCGGAGATGTAGCGCGGGCCTTCCTCGGTCCGCGACTCCAGCTTCTCCACCGCCAGCTCGGTGAGCAGGCCCCGCGTGACCTGGTTCTCGCACTGCTGCGACACCGCGTCC
>NZ_JBEOVY010000193.1:0-14464 GCF_040295745.1 Saccharopolyspora sp. NPDC002686 | reverse complement strand
GCGTGCTCTGCTGCCGGTTGAGCTCGGCGCCGACCGCCGCCGCGACCTCGGGGTCCACCGCGGCCAGCTTGTCGTTGAACAGGTCCGGTGTCGACATGGTGTTGCCTCCTGTGTTTCTCTCAGGCGTTGCGGCGGTAGAACGGCAGCTCGACGACCTGCACCGCGACGGCCTTGCCGCGGATGTCTACCTGCAGCTGGGTGCCGGGTTCGCTGTGCTCGCGGTCCACGTAGGCCATCCCGATCGGGTGACCCAAGGTCGGGGACGGGGCGCCGCTGGTGACCACGCCGATCTCGGCGCCGTCGGCGTCCAGCACGCGGTAGCCGTGCCGGGGCGCGCGGCGCTGGTCGGTGCTGAGCCCGACCAGGGTGCGCTCGGTGGGCTTCTCCGCGACGGCGGCCAGCGCGGCCTTCCCGACGAAGTCGGCGGTCTTGTCGAGCTTGACCACCCGGCCGAGGTTGGCGTGGAACGGCGTGAGGTCGGCGGACAGCTCGTTGCCGTACAGCGGCATGCCGGCTTCCAGGCGCAGCGTGTCGCGGCAGGACAGCCCGGCGGGCTGCAGGCCGTGTTCCGCGCCCGACTCGGTCAGCGCCTGCCACACGGCCTCGGCGTCGCCGGGGGCGGTGAACAGCTCGAAGCCGTCCTCGCCGGTGTAGCCGGTGCGCGCCAGCAGCACGTCCTTGCCCGCGACCTGGGCCCGGTAGCCCGCGTAGTACTTGACGCCGGACAGGTCGGTGTCGGTCAGCGGCTCGAGGATCGCGACGGCCTTCGGGCCCTGGACGGCGATCAGCGCGTAGTCGTCGGAGACGTCCTCGTGCTGGGCGTCGAACCCGCTGATCCGCTCGGCCAGCTCGGCGGAGACCACGGCGGCGTTCGCCGCGTTGGCCACCACCAGGAACTCCTGCTCGGCGAGGCGGTAGACGATCAGGTCGTCCAGCACGCCGCCCTGCGCGTTGCAGAGCATGGTGTAGCGCGCGCGGCCGGGCGTGATGCCGGAGGCGTTGGCGACCAGCGCGTGGTCCAGCGCGGCCGCGGCTTCCGGACCGCTGATCCGGACCTCGCCCATGTGGCTCAGGTCGAACAGGCCGGCCGCGGTGCGCACCGCGTTGTGCTCGGCGATGTCACCGGAGTACCGCAGCGGCATCTCCCAGCCCGCGAACTCGGTGAGGTTGGCGCCGAGCGCCTCGTGCACGTGGTGCAAGGGCGTCCGTCGTGGCGACGACATGATGGTGGGACTCCTCCTGGTGGGCGCCGGTCGGCAGTCGAGGGCCGGTCAGCTCACTGTCCCAACCTTATCGGGGGCACCTCGACCCCGACCTGCGCGGGCTTGCGCTGGTCGGGCGGTCTCCCCGGAGTCATTGGCCTGAGAGTTTCGCCACCTCGGGAGGCGGCTTGCACCGTGGGCGAGAAGCGGGTGCTTCTGCTTTTCTCCGTGATCGCCTGGTGCCGTGCGGTGCCGGTGCCTGAGAGTTTGCTGGGGAGTATTGCTCCTTCGGCGCCCCGGTCCCGAGAAGGGCCGGAGTCTCTCCCGCACGACGTCGTAGGCGCGCTATTCGGTTCTGCTGAAGGACGCTACGAACCACCAGTGACCCACGTCAACCGGAAGGATGAGTGATCTCCACCGGGGCCGGGTGAGCGGACCTGCCCGACCGCACGCTCCGCAAATCGCTACCTTGCGTGACGTGACGATCGACGAGTTTCCCTGGCTGGAGAAGCTGCCGCCGGAGGCCCGCGCTGAGTTCGAGCGGGATTACGCCCGTGTGGCTCGTTTGTCCGCAGGTAGTGGAGATCGGTCGGAACTCGATCAGACGGTCCACGAGTGGAAGGCGACTGCGCTCATATATGACGATCCAGAGCTGGTCAGGCGCCTGACCGAGCCAGTCACAACTGACTACGGTCCGGTGCCTCCACCACCGCGCCCCGATGAGTGACGGTCGCAGCTGGTCAGCCCAGCTCGCGGTACTGCTTCTGCAGGCCGTCGATGAGGGCTTCGAGGGCTAGTTCGAAGCTGGCCGCGTCGATCTCCGCTGCGTGTTCGCGGAGGAGGTGGGCCTTGTTGAGGTGGGGGAAGCGGTCTCCGTAGAGGTCCGCGTCGTCCGGGAAGCCGCCGCTGAACGAGCCCATCGCCGAGCCCACCACCAGGTACTTCGTCGAGGCGCCGATCATCGTGGCGTAGCGCTGCGGCCAGCCCGCGCTGGTCAGGCCGCCGTGCACCGCGTCGGCCCGGCGCAGGGCGTTCTCGCGGCGGGCCGGGCCGTAGGCCAGGAACGGCACCAGGTTGGGGTGGGCGACCAGGGCCGCGCGGTAGGAGCGGGCCCAGCTGCGCAGGCCGGTCGTCCAGTCCTGCTCGAAGTCCGAGACGTCCACCGAGGCCATCACGTCGTCGGCGATCTCGTGCAGCAGTTCTTCCTTGGTCGCGACGTGGTTGTACAGCGAGGCGGCGCGCACTCCGAGCTGGTCGGCGAGGCGGCGCATGGACAGCGCTTCCAGGCCCTCGGCGTCGATGATCTCCAGCCCGACGCGGCGGATGCGTTCCGGCGACAGCCGGGGAGTGGTCGGTCTGGGCACGTCTTCTCCTCGTCGGATCCCTTGCGGCGCTCGCCGGGGCCGTCTTAGGCTGCCACAAAACTAACAACGTTAGTTAGATGGCCGCAGGAAAGGATCCGGCGATGGTCGACTTCTCGCTCTCCGACACCGAGCGCGACATCAGGGACTGGGTGCGCAACTTCGTCCAGCGCGAGCTGGTGCCGCTGGAGCCGGAGGTGCTGCGCCGCGAGCGGGCCGGCGAGCGCGGCCTGACCAAGGACGAGCAGCACGAGCTGCAGCAGAAGGCGAGGGAAGCCGGGTTCTGGGGCGTGCAGACGCCCGAGGAGTACGGCGGCATGGGCCTGTCGGCGGTGATGTCCGCGCTGATCGAGATCGAACTCGGCCGCACCTACGTGCCGTTCCGGTTCGGCGGCTACGCCGACAACATCCTCTACTACGCCAACGACGAGCAGAAGCAGCGCTACCTGCTGCCGACCATCGAGGGCACCCGCAAGTCCTGCTTCGCGATCACCGAGCCCGGCGCCGGGTCGGACGCCAAGGACCTGCGGACCACGGCGGTCAAGGACGGCGCCGAGTGGGTGATCAACGGCGAGAAGACGTTCATCACCGGCGGCATCGACGCCGACTTCGTGATGGTCTTCGCCGTCACCGACAAGGAGAAGGGCGCCAACGGCGGCGTCACCTGCTTCCTGGTCGACCGCGACATGGGCTGGAAGTCCGAGCCGATCGACATCATGGGCCCGTGGGAGCGCCAGCCCGCCGCGCTGGTCTTCGACAACGTGCGGGTTCCCGAGGGCAACGTCCTCGGCGAGGTCGGGCACGGCTTCAAGCTCGCGATGCAGTGGATCGGCCGCGGTCGCTACATGCTGCCCGCGCATGCGCTCGGTGCCTGCGAGCGGCTGGTCGAGATGGGCATGGACTACGCCAAGCAGCGCGAGACCTTCGGCAAGCCGATCGCCGAGCGCCAGGCGATCCAGTGGATGGTGGCGGACTCGGCGGTGGAGATCGAGGCGCTGCGCTGGCTGGTGCTGCAGGCGGCCTGGCAGATCGACCAGGGCATGGACTCGCGCCACGCGCAGTCGATCGCCAAGCTCTACGGCGCCACCCGCGCCAACGAGATCGTCGACCGGGTGCTGCAGATGCACGGCGGCATGGGCTACACGAAGGAGCTGCCGATCGAGCGCTGGTACCGCGACCTGCGGCTGCTGCGGATCTTCGAGGGCACCGACGAGATCCAGCGCCGCACGCTGGCTCGCAACCTGCTCAAGGGTCACGCCTCGGTGCGGGGCGTTCTGGGCTGATTCTCCCGAATCGCCGGTACGCTGGTGGCCAACGGTGAGTCCGACGTTCGGGGAGTAACGATGTCGCTGTTCGACAAGGTCACCCAGTTCGCCAAGAGCGAGCAGGGCAAGAAGGTCATCGACCAGGCGAAGAAGTACGCCACGGACCCGAAGAACAAGGAGAAGCTCGACCAGGTCAAGGACAAGTTCCTCGGCAAGGGCGACAAGAAGGGCTGACCCCAGGCCCAACGGCCCCCGACTCCTCGGTTTCCAGGAGCCGGGGGCCGTTGTCGTTTCTCGGAGAAGGTCGCCGTGCAGCCGGATTTCCGGCCTCGCGCGGGTGTTGATCCGTTAGGATTCGCGCTCGTCGTTGGCGTTGGGAGGGGCGGTCATGTCGCAGCCACCTTGGCCGGGAGATTCTCAGGGCGCTGGTGGGGGCGTGCCGCCTCATCGGCAGTACCCCACGCCGTACCCGCGGCAGGGGCCGCCGGCGCCGGGGCCGAATCCGGGGCCGCCGTCGCAGATGCCGAATCCGGTTCCCCCGCCCCCGCAGCAGGTTCCGAATCCGCCGCCGCAGCAGCAGCTTCCGGATCCTCCGTCCGGTCCGCAGGCTCCGAAGCGGCCGGGGGCTGTGGTCGCTGCTGCTGCACTTGGGGGAATTGTTGCGGTCGTGGTGCTCGGGGTTGCCGTTTACACGTTGGTCGCCGGGCTTGCCGGGGCCAGTGGGGGCGGGGAGATCGCCGTCGTGCTGCTGACGCTCATCGTCGGTGCCGTTGGCGTCATGCACGTGCTCGGGGTTGTTCGGTTGCTGCACCGGCTCTTCCCCAACACCGGGACGATGGCGATGGCCGGGTGGATCACCGTCGCCGTCACCGGGTTCGGTGTGTTCCGCTCGTTCCTCGGACGCGGCGACAAGCCGGACCTCGTCACGATGTTGGTGTGGGTCGTCCTGGCCGCCGTGGTGATCGCGCTGATGGTGCTGATCACGCGTCCGTCCGTCACGCAGTGGGTGCAGGCGACCCACGCGCACTCCCGCCAGCTCGGCCACACCCCCGGGCAGCGCCGCTGATCAGCGGCGCTGCTTGGGGAAGACCAGGCGGTCCACCAGGAAGAACTTGATCACGAACATCACCGCGTAGGTGCCGAGGAAGGCTCCCCAGACGACCACCACCTGCGCGCTGCGGGCGTCCGGGAACAGGGAGCGGGCGAGACCTTCGGCGTTGTGGGTGGCGAGGGCCGCCAGCAGGGCCGTGGTCACCGAGATGATCGCGTAGCGCAGGATCTCGCCGCGCAGGTTCGCCCGGTCGGTGCTGCCCCAGGTGCGTCGGTTGAGGGTGAAGTTCGGGATCGCGCCCGCCAGCCAGGCCATGATCGTCGCCGCGACCGGTGCCGCGCCGAGGGAGTAGGCGAGCAGGAAGACGACCTGGCTGATCGCGGTGGCCACCACCGATGCCGCGGCGAACCGGCTGATCAGCCGCCAGTACCGCTTGGCGCCCGTCGTCTCGGTGGCCTGCGGTGCCATCTCGCCTCCGTGGGATCCGCGTTCGGCCGACGATACCCAGCGGCGCTTCGTGCGGGTGCCGGAGGAGTGGAACCTCGTGACCGAGGCGAATTGCCTGGTTGCGCTGCGCTGATGTGGGCGCGGAGGATTGGGCCGCGTGGCGGCTGGAATATACCAACGAGCCGGTGCACACTTGATCGCGAAACGTTTGCGGTCGCGTTCAAAGGCCGCGGTACGGGGAGCGGTGCCCCGGGCGGGGAGTGCTGAACTCCTCACCCGGGGCACCTACCGTGTGTCGGGGGGCTTCCACACGGTCTACCGAACAGTAACTCGTTCGGTTGATCTCGGCGATACGGCACGTGGGTAAATCTTCGCTCAGAGTCAACATGCGTTCTCGTCGCTGAAGGTTGTGCTGAATTTGCGAAGGGGTGGCGGCTCCCGCGGAACCGCCACCCCCGTGAGCGATCAGCTGCGCACTGCCTCCGCGGTCTCCGCCACCTCGTCGGAGTCCAGTTCGCGGCGCTCCGCGAGGTGGACCCGGACGGTGTAGGCGACGGCGGCCACCCAGGCCACGACGATCACCGAGTAGATGATCGCGTGGGACGGTCCGGGCAGGTCGAAGTCCTTGATCAGGGTCCGCGCGTTGGTGAGCACGATCAGCCCGCCGGCCCCGACGCCGATCAGCCGCATCGGCACGATGCGCACCAGGTAGGCCGCCAGCGGCGCGGCGACGACGCCGCCCAGCAGCAGCGCGCCCACGGTCGTCCAGGACAGGTTCTGGTGCGACAGGGAGAACAGGAAGCCCAGGCTCGCCGAGGCGGCGATCAGGAACTCGCTGGTGTCCACCGAGCCGATGACCTTGCGCGGTTCGACCCGGCCGGTGCTCAGCAGCGTCGGGGTCGCGACCGGGCCCCAGCCGCCACCGCCGGTGGCGTCCACGAACCCGGCGACCAGTCCGAGCGGGGCGAGCAGCTTCGAGCTGACGCCGGTGAGCTGGCGGCGGCGCAGCGGGCGGAACGCGAACCGCGAGAGCACGTAGGCGCCGAGCACGAGCAGGACGATCGACATCCAGGGCTCGGCGGCCTCGGTGGAGAGGTTGCTGAGGACGGTGGCGCCGAGGAAGGCGCCGATCGCGCCCGGCACGCCGAGCGTGAGGACGACCCGCCAGTCCACGTTGCCGAACTTCCAGTGCGAGAGGCCGGAAGCCAGGGAAGTGCCCAGCTCGGCGAGGTGCACCGAGGCGGAGGCCAGGGCCGGGCTCATCCCGGCCGCGAGCAGGATCGTCGTCGAGGTGACGCCGTAAGCCATGCCCAGTGAGCCGTCGACCAGCTGCGCGACGAAACCGCCGAGCGCGAATATCAGGAACGCTTGCACGATGTTCTCCGAGGGTGCGAGGGGTGCCGAAACCGGCGCACGGGGAACGTGCGCTGCGATGCGAAGCCGGAAACGGGGGAGTGGACGGTGCGAGCGGGGCTACCGCGCTCGCCGACACCCTGCGGAGGTGACGCGGCGCAGGTCGACGTGGAGGCGCTGCACGAGCAGCCGCCACTGATCACCAGGCGTCATGCGCGTCAGTGAAGCAGATCCCGCGGTCGAGCGGCACCGCCTCTCAGAGTGCGGGAGGGCTGGGACGTCGGGCCTGTGTTCAAGGCCACTTCCGACGCCGGACGATCTTCCGGCGGGGGTGTTCGCTGGCCTCGTGACCGCAGTGTCCTCTGTGGACTGATGACGTGCCGGAGCCTTTCCGGCGGAGCGGCGATCCTTGATCCCCGATCGTGATGCGGACCTGCGAAAACCGGCCTCTCCTTGATCGCCTTCACGGCACGCCGGATGGGAATGCCTCGCCGCGGCCTTGGAAGATGACGGTCGTTACCTGATGGTCATCTTTGATAAACACCGAGAGTGATTATCTACGCGGCTTCCGTTTCTTGATGTTCAGGTGAACGGACTATTGGTTGCGTCTGTTGATAACCCTCAGCTACGTTCACCGCTCGTACGTCACGGTTCGATCACGACGATGTCTCGCTCCCCCGAGAGGCATCACCCGCAATCCCCCGAGCGGGAAGTGACCGGATCTCCCCGAGGCGGAAGGTGAAGATGGGCAAGCACAGCAAGGAGGGCGGCCATCCCCCGACGGCCGCCCTCCCGCTCCGGAACAAGGTCGTGGCCGCAGTGGTCGCCGGTGGCGCCTTCGCCGCCGTCGGGCAGCCGCTGGCCGCTGCCGACGACCAGCCGGGCGTCCCCGAACGCAGCGCGGCGGTGAACCCGCTGTCCGCGAGCAAGCAGCTGAGCCTCGCGGTCAGCGGAACGTCGACCAGCCCGGCTTCGGTCAAGCTGCTCGCCCCCGAGACCTCGACCGACTCGGTGGCGGAGTCCCGCCAGGTCGACAAGGCCGAGGCCATCGAGCAGCAGCACGAGGAGGCCGAGCGGGCCCGCCAGGAGGCCGAGCGCGCCGCTGCCGAGGCCAAGCGCGCTGAGGAAGAAGCGGCCCGCAAGGCCGCGAACGGCTTCGTCAAGCCGGCGGAGGGCACCTTCACCTCCGGCTTCGGCGCCCGCTGGGGCACCAGCCACAAGGGCGTCGACATCGCCAACAGCATCGGCACCCCGATCCGGTCGGTCGCCGCGGGCACCGTGATCGATGCCGGCCCGGCCAGCGGCTTCGGCCAGTGGATCCGGGTGAAGCACAAGGACGGCACGATCACCGTCTACGGCCACATCAACACCATCGACGTCAGCGTCGGCGACGAGGTCGGTGCCGGCGAGCAGATCGCCACGATGGGCAACCGCGGCCAGTCCACCGGCCCGCACCTGCACTTCGAAGTGATCGAGGGCGGCACCCAGATCAACCCGGTGCCGTGGCTGAACGAGCGCGGCATCGAGCTCTGACCGCCACCCCCTGAGCTGCCGCCCGGGACCCGACTCCCCCGACGGGTCCCGGGCGGTTCCCCATTTCCGGGCCCGGTTCCCGCGAGGACGATCAGTCCGCTGCTGTCTTGGCGGGTTTCTCCTCTTCGAGGCGCTGGCGGAGCCAGACGAGGGTCCTGGAGAGCAGGCGGGAGACGTGCATCTGGGAGATGCCGATCTGCTCGGCGATCTGGGTCTGGGTCATCCCGCGGAAGAAGCGCATCACCAGGATCCGGCGCTCCCGGTCCGGCAGGTCCTGCAGCAGCGGGCGCACCATCTCGCGGTTCTCCACCTCGGCGAGCTCGGCGTCGTCGGAGCCGATCGCATCGCCCAGCGGGATCTCGTCGGTGTCGGTGAGCAGCTCGTCCAGGGAAGCGCTGCGGTAGGCGTTGCCCGCCTCCAGCCCGCGGTACACGTCGTCGGTGCTGATGCCGAGGTGCTTGGCCAGCTCGCTCGGCGTCGGCGCGCGGCCCAGCTCCTGCGACAGGCGGGCGATCGCCGCCGACACCGACAGGTGCAGTTCCTGCAGGCGGCGCGGCATCCGCACCGCCCAGCCGGTGTCGCGGAAGTGCCGCCGGACCTCGCCCATGATCGTCGGCACCGCGTAGGACAGGAAGTCCACGCCGCGGGTCGGGTCGAAGCGGTCCACCGCGTTGATCAGCCCCAGGGTGGCCACCTGGGTCAGGTCCTCCTGGGATTCACCTCGATGGCTGAACCGGCGGGCGATGTGCTCGGCCACCGGCAGGTGCTCGGTGACCAGCTTGTCCCGGAGTGCGGAGTGGCGAGGATCTTGCTTGCTCAGCTTCGCGAGCTCGCCGAAGAGCGGCGCCAGCCGGTCGTAGCGCTCGTTGCGCGAATGCCCCGTCGGCTTGGAATCCGCTCGTTTCACACGTGGGCCGTCCGTCCCTTGGTCAATTCGATCCGCACCAGGTGGCTGCCGTTGGCGGCAGCGGGATCCGACTCGACCGAGGTTGACACAACGTCCGCAAGAGCGCTTAGCACGCGCCAGCTGAAAGTATCTTTGCGCGGGCCGAAGGCGTCGTCGCTGGGCACTTCGGCGGTGACCGACAGGGTTTCGCCCGCGGTGTGGAAACGGCACACCAAGGTGGATTCCGGTGCGGCCAGCCGGATCAGCGAGGAGCAGGCCTCGTCCACCGCCAGCCGCAGGTCGGCGATCGAATCGACGTCGTAGTCGGCGCGCATCGCGAGGTCGCCGACCACCGCGCGCATCACCGCCAGCTGGGCGGGTTCGGCCGAGATGCGGACCTCGACCACGTTCGCCGCGGATGTCATCGGCTCGCCCCTCGCGACCTCGCGTTCCACGCTCATCCCGGGCCACCTCGTCTCGGTCGGTGCGGCGCGACCAATCACTCGCAGTCACCTGCGTACCCGAGCCCCGCACCGAACAAACGGGCGCTCCCGGCTACAGGAGGCTGCTCCAGTAATCCCAGAAGCGCAGCAGCACCAGGACCACGATCACCAGATACCACAGGACCAGCACGACGCTGTGGACCCCGCCCAGCGCCACGCCGACGGACTTGCCGCCGCCGAAGTTGCCCGCGGTGAGGTTGTGCAGCGTGGTGTACCAGAACAGTGGGATCGTCACGACCCACACGATCATGCAGTACGGGCAGAGCGCCCCGATCGAGTAGAGGCTCTGCACGATCAGCCAGTGGATGAAGGCCACCGCGAGCGTGGTGCCGAGCTGCATGCCCAGCCAGAACCAGCGCGGTGGGCGGTAGCCCGCCAGCACCGCGACCCCGGTCGTGACGACGACCGGGAACGCGGCGACCCCGATCAGCGGGTTCGGGAAGCCCAGCACCGCTGCCTGAGCGCTCTCCATCACCGAACCGCAGGAGATGATCGGGTTGATGCTGCAGGTCGGCACGTAGCCGGGGTTGGCCAGCTTCTCCAGCTTCTCGACGATCAGCGCGAACGAGCCGGCCAACCCGATGAGTCCGCCCACGACGTAGAGCCAGCCCAGGCCGCGGGGCTGCGGGGAGGTGCTGGGGGCACCGCTCTCGGTGCTTTCGACGGCGTGGGCGGCGCTCACTTGCCCAGCTCCGAGTCCAGCTTGCTGCGGAAGGCCTGGTTGAGCTGCTCGTAGCTCTGCACGTCGTTGCCGGGCTTGAACTGGCGGCCGTTGATGAAGATCGTCGGCGTGCTGTTGACGCCGGCCTTCTCGCCGTCCGCCACGTCGGCGTCGATCTTGGCCTTGACCTGCGGGGAGTTCACGTCGGCGCGGAACTTGTCCATGTCCAGGCCGATCTGCTGGGCGTACTGCTCGAACAGCCCGCGGGCCTTGGCCTCGTCGTTGCTGACCTGGCCGTCCGGGGTGGCCGCCCACGCCTCGTAGTTGTCGTAGATGGCGTGGTACATCTCCTTGAACTTGCCCTGCAGCGCGGCGGCCTCACCGGCCTGCGCGGCCGGTCGGGCCAGCGGGTGCATGTCCAGGGGGAAGTTGCGCGCGACGAAGGTGATCTTGCCCGCGTAGTCGGCCTCGACCTGCTTGGTCATCTTCGTGTAGTAGCTCCAGCAGGCCGGGCACTGGAAGTCGAAGAACTCGACCACGGTGACCTTGGCGTCGGGAGTGTCGACGAGCAGGTTGCTGTCCGGCTTGCGCAGCAGTTCGGCGGCCACCGGCGGGCCCGCGTTCTCATCGCTGCTGCCGCTGCCGCCGTCGCGGTTGAACCACAGCACGCCGCCGATCACCACCACGGCGACGACCAGCACGATGGCGGTGAGGATGACGTTGGTGGACGGTCCGCTTCCCTTCTTGGTCAGCGGATTCTTTTGCTTCGACATCGGGTGCTTTCACCTTCGGACAGGGCCAGGGGATTAAGTCCAGTTTCTCGCATTCACTCGTTCGTGAAGCATTGCGGGGTGGAACTCACAGGCCGTTCACAGCCAGTTCTCAGTTTCAGATCGGTTTGCGGTTCGCCGAAGGTCGGGTAGGCATGATTCGATGAGCGATCCGCTGCGCTTGGTCGACGAAGCTGAGCAGGGCAGGCTCCGGCCCTGGGGCGGAGGCACCTGGCACGAGCCGGCGCTGGCCACCCTGACCCACCACCGGTTCTCCGACTCCGGCTGGATCTTCGAGCGCAAGCTCGACGGGGTCCGGGTGATCGCGGGCTGCGACGGCGGCCGCCCGCAGCTGTGGTCGCGCAACCGCAAGCGGGTCGACGCGGCCTACCCGGAGCTCGTCGACGCGCTGGCCGAGCAGGCCGCGGACCGGTTCGTGATCGACGGCGAGGTGGTCGCCTTCGAGGGCGACCGGACCAGCTTCGCCCGGCTGCAGAAGCGGATCCACCTCACCGACCCGAAGGCGGCCCGGCGCACCGGGGTGGCGATCTACTACTACGCGTTCGACCTGATCGCCTTCGGCGGCGTGGACCTGACCGGGCTGTCGCTGCGCACCCGGAAGCGGCTGTTGCGGGAGTGCTTCGAGTTCACCGATCCGCTGCGGTTCAGCGCGCACCGGGTCGGCACCGGCGAGGAGTTCTTCCGCGAGGCCTGCGAGCGCGGCTGGGAAGGGCTGATCGCCAAGCGCTCGGACCGCCCCTACCGCGGCGGCCGCAGCCGGGACTGGCTGAAGTTCAAGTGCGTCGCGGACCAGGAGTTCGTCATCGGCGGGTTCACCGAACCGAAGGGCTCCCGGTTCGGCTTCGGGGCCCTGCTGGTCGGCTACTACCGGGGCGGTCGGCTGCGCTACGCGGGCAAGGTCGGCACCGGCTACGACGAGCGAACGCTGCGGAGCCTCCGGACCGAGCTCGACGCCCGGTCCCGCGACACCTCACCGTTCGCCGACGAGGTCGCCGAACCAGCGGTGCACTGGGTGTCGCCGGACCTCGTCGCGCAGATCGGTTTCACCGAGTGGACCGACGACGGCAAGCTCCGCCATCCCCGGTTCTCCGGACTCCGCAACGACAAACGCCCCGAAGACGTGGTCCGCGAAGCCTGACCCGAACACCGAGATCCGCAAATTCCATTGAAATCGGAGGTTCGATTTCAATGGAATTTGCGTCGCACCGGGGGAGCCGGCGCTGGGGTTCCGCTGTCGAGGAGGCTCGAAAAGCCTTGTGTCAGCGCGAGATCTCGATCGCGGTGCCGTTGGCCGCCGGTTGTACCGGCATTTGGGTTTCCCCGGGATTGGGGCTCCACGTCGCGAGCAGGACGGTCGTGACGACCATCATCAACGTTCCGACAACCGACACGATCGTGCGGCTGTTGCTCTGCATGGCGTGGGCCCCCAACTTTCTTGCGCAGGGATGAGGTGGGTTTCGACGACACCTCGAACGGGTGTCTCACCCCGGATGTCGCCACAGGGGGCGACAACGTTAGCCACCAGAGTCATTGTTCCCGGTGTGATGCGGAACTCCCTGGTGAGAGGTGCTCTCCGAGCCTGACGACCACAGCCCCAGTTGCTGCAGGTGGTGGATCAGCAACTCTCCGGTGTGGGCCACGTGCTTGTGCATCGTGGCGCGCGCGTCGATCGGGTTGTGCTGCTGCAGAGCGATCAGCAGCGCCTCGTGGTCGGTGACCGCCATCTCGCGCCAGCCGGGCACCGAAGCGGCGACGTGCTGAGGCGCGTAGCGCACCGCGATCCCCAGGAACCACGACAGCTTCGGTGATTCCGCGATCCGCCACAGCTCCGCGTGGAACCGGCTGACCAGACCGCCGACGTCGGCCAGCGCGAACCGCGCCGTCAGCCGCATCTCCTCCACCAGCTCGGCGAGTTCGGCGAGCTGCTCGGCCTCGATCCGCTGCGCGGCGCGGGCGGCCAGCTCCCCGGAGAGGCCGGCCTGCAGCTGGTGGGCGTCGGTGAAGTCGTGGCGGCTCAGCGGCGCCACCGTGAACCCGCGCCGCGGCTCCAGGTACACGAATCCCTCGCCGCGCAACGCGAGCAGCGCTTCGCGCACCGGCGTGACGCTGACGCCGAGGTTGTCGGCGAGCCGTTCCAGGTGCAGGTGATCGCCAGCCCGGAGCCGGCCGGTCATGATCCACTCGCGCAGCCGGCCGGCCAGCTCGTCCGGCAGCCGCGGGGACTGGGCGCGCATCGCCGCGTTGATCACCGCTCGGACGCCTCCCGCGCAGCGCCGGTCGGGGACGTCGCGGCGGACCGCGCGTCGGAGGTTGTGTCGCCTGTCACGGGCAACTTGATACCACCTGTCGGGAGTAGTTGGTTCTGGTCATGGACGTTCCTCACCTGCTGGACCTGCTCGACCTCGCCGAGCGGGGCGCCGACCGGTTCCTGGGCAGCACCCAGCCGCTGCCCGAGCACCGCGCCTTCGGCGGTCTGCTGCTGGCCCAGTCGATCGCCGCGGCAGGTCGCACGGTGCCCGCGGACCGGCCGGTGCACTCGATGCACGCGCTGTTCGTGCGGGCTGCCGACCCGACCCGCCCGATCGAGTACGCGGTGGACCGGATCCGGGACGGCGGGGCGACCTCGTCGCGCCGGGTGGTCGCCGGTCAGGACGGGGTGGAGGTGTTCACCGCGCTGGTGTCCTTCCAGCGGGGCCGCGACGGATTGCGGCACCAGGCCGACTTCCCGCCCGCGACCGCGCCCGAGGAGCTGCTGCCGCTGCACGAGCGCTTCGCCGACTCCGACGTGCCGATCCCGGACTGGTGGCGCCTGCCGAGGGCGATCGAGCTGCGCCACGTCGACCGGACCCCGTACCCGCCGCCGGTCGAGCCCGGCGAAGCCTCCCGCCACCTGGTGTGGATGCGGGCTCCGGAGAAGCTGCCGGACGAGCCCCTGCTGCACGCCTGCGCGCTGGCCTACGCCTCGGACATGACGTTGCTGGAGCCGGTGTTCCTGCTGCACGGCGTCGACCGGCACGCGACGGGGGTTCAGCTGGCCAGCCTGGATCACGCGATGTGGTTCCACGAGGACCTCCGAGCCGATGAGTGGCTGCTCTACGACCAGGACTGCCCGGTGGCGGCGGGCGGCCGGGTCCTTGGACGCGGCGACGTCTTCGACCGTTCCGGCCGGCACGTCGCAACAGTCGCCCAGGAGGGCCTCCTGCGCATCCAGCGCTGAGCCGGGGCCCGCAGTTTCAATTGAAACTGCGGGCCGGAGGGGCTGGGATCTGCAGTTTCAAATGAGTCTTTTTCATCCTGCCTGGCCTGTGACCGCGAGGCATGACCGGCGCCGTGCGGTGAGGGTCGCATGCGCCGCAGGCGCATAGCCCACCCTCGGCGCTTGCACCGCCGCGGGTTCTCAGCGTTCGCCTG
>NZ_JBEOVY010000192.1:0-14520 GCF_040295745.1 Saccharopolyspora sp. NPDC002686 | reverse complement strand
GGCGCCGGCGGTGCGCGCTGCCTCGTCCAGCCGCTCGTCGTCGCGCGGCCTGCCCATCGTGATGTTCTGGGCGGCGGTCAGCGGCCAGCGCGTGTGATCCTGGGCGATCACCGAGATGCGTTCGCGCAGCGCATCGCCGGAGACCTCGGCGAGGTCGACGCCGTCCCACCGGACCGCGCCGGAGTCCGGCGCGTACAGCCCGGCCAGCAGCTTGGCCAGCGTCGTCTTGCCCGACCCGTTCTCCCCCACCAGCGCCACGACCTCACCGCGCTCGACCGCCACACTCACCCCGTCCAGCGCGGGCGTGTCCGCTCCTGGATACGTGAAGCGGACCGCGTCGGCCTCGATCCGGCGGAACGGCTCGAGCTGCGCCGTGCGCTCGGGTGGCACGAACTTCTCGGCCAGTGCGCAGAACTCCAGGTAGTCCCCGAAGTACAGCCCTGCCTCGTAGAGCTTGTTCACCGACTGCACCAAGCTGGTCAGGGACGACTGGCTCGCCCGGATGGTCAGCACGGCGGTGCCCACCACCGCCAGCGGCACGAATCCGAATGCGAGCATCAGGCCGAGCGTCCCGTACACCGCGCCGAGCGCGATGCCGCCGAGCAGGTCGCCGGTCATGCGCGTGGTCGCCCGCTGCCAGGCGACGTCGAGCTCCACGCGCTGCTCGTACTCGGCGATGCGGTCGTACTCGCCGAGCAGGAAGCGGCGCAGCGTGAAGGCCCGCACCTCCGCGGCCGGCGGTCGCTCGGCCATCAGGTCGGAGAGCAGGAACTTCCGCCGCCGCGCGGTGGAGATCCGGCGGAAAGCCGCATAGCGCATCCGCGCCGACCGCAGCGCCGCCCAGCTGTCCGGCACCGCCGTCACCAGCAGCAACGGCATCAGCGCCGGGTGCAGGATGCCCAGGGTCACCGCCGCCGAGAGCACCCCGATCACGCCGGTGAGCACGTTGACCGTCATCTCCACGACGGTCGCCGAGTCGGGCACGCCGTTGTCGCGCGCCCGCTGCATCGAGTTGTGGAACTCCTCGTCGTCGAACGCGGAGAGCTCGACCCGGGTGGTCAGCCGGAACAACCGGGTCTCGGCCAGTCGCTCGACCTGCGGCTTCAACCGCTCCTGCGCCCACGCGGCAACCGCCATCATCCCCGCGCGCAGCCCCGCGGCCGCGGCCACCAGCAGCAGTGCGGGGATCGCCGCGCGGACCCGGTCCGCGGTCGCGCCTGCCGCGAACAGCGATTCCAGCACGTCGTTGGTGGCGAGGAGACCGAAAGCGGTGAACAGGCCCGCCAGCACGTTGAGACCCAGCGTGGCCGCGGTGTCGGCGCGGCTGGCCTGCCAGGCGACCCGGATCGCGTCGCCGACCAGCCCCGGCAGGCGCCGCGCGATCGCCCCCAACCCCGCGGACAGCAGCTCCGCGTCGTGCGCCTGCCAGTACGGCGCGACGAGATCGGCCGGTTCGGCCACGGCGCGATTCCGCCGCCTCAGCATGCGCGATGTCCGATTCCCGGTTTCCTTGCCGGACAACGACTTGTCCCCATCACGTCCGGAAAGCTAGTCCAAGCAAAGGGCGCCCGGTAAGCGTTGTCCCTCGTTTGGCTCTAGGTATGCGAACCCGGATGTGCCAACAATCTCAGGGGTCGCCCCGGGGAGAGCGTCGCGCTGTGGGGAGCGCGTCCACCCGAATTCGTTGGTGCACTGCGAAATCCGAAGTGCACCTCGGCGACCAACACAACGTTCCGCCAGACCGGCGGACGAGAGAGGAGCTATCATGCCGACGCAGCTTCTGGAGCCCCGCGACGCGGGAACCGTTGCCATCGAAGAGGTTTCGGTCGAGTTCGAGGTCGACTTCAAAGAGGTCCTGCACGGTCCGCAGGCGTGCGTGAACACCTGCAAGCGGACGGTGTGCAGCAGCTTCCCGTGCTGTCCGTCCATCGTCTGACGAGTTTTCGCCACGGCGGCGGGGAAATCCGCATCGGACTTCCCCGCCGCTCCTTCACCTCGCGACCGGGGAGCGACTGGATGAACAGCACGACGACCGATCTGCCCGACCAGCTGGCGCGAGCCGCGGCGTCCGCGGGCCGGGAGGTGGCGGTCGACGACACCTGGGTGAGCGTGCGCAACCCCGGTGGTGCGGTGCCCGACCAGGGCTGGAAGCTGCACATCTCGGCACGTCCGGGCACCCTCGGGCAGACCGTCGACATCGCCCTGCCGCTGCTGCTGTCCCACGACTGCGACTTCAAGGTCGCGCGCTCCCCCGAGGTCCTGAGGGAGCTCAACTCCGGCGACGTCGATCCGGCCACCGTCGGCAAGGCGATGACCGTCTACCCGCCGCAGGACGACGTGGTGCGGCTGGGCGGTCTGCTGGCCGAGGCGCTGGTCGGGATGACGGGTCCCCGGATCACCAGCGACCGCCGCATCCGCCCGGATTCCCCGGTGTACTACCGGTATGCGCCGTTCCGCGCCCAGTACCGGGTGGACGACAACGGCGACTTCGAACTCGTCGTGATCGGACCCGACGGCAGTGCGCATCCGGGCGCTGCCGGACCGGAGTTCAGCTGCCCGCCGTGGGCCAGCGACCCGTTCCGCGCCGACGCGTACGGCGCCGAGCCGCGCGCGACGGTGCTCGGCGGCCGCTACCGGCTGACGTCCGGGGTCATGCGCGGACCTCGCGGCAACGTCTACCGCGCCACCACGCCGGACGGGCAGCAGGTGGTGGTAAAGGAAGCCCGCGCCCACGTCGGGGAGAACGTCAACGGCATCGATCTGCGGACGCAGATGCGCAACGAGCGGCGGGTGCTGCAGGCCCTGGACGGGGTGGACGGGGTGCCGCGGCTGCTCGACCACTTCCGGCACGGCGAGGACGAGTACCTGGTGACCACCGACGCCGGTACCCGCGATCTCAACCGGCACGTCGGCGAGCAGACCAGGTTCTTCGACGACCCCACCACTCCCGAGCAGGACCTGGGCAGGCTGGCCGCGCAGCTGGCCGACGTCCTCGCGGCGGTGCACGAGCGCGGCGTCGTGGTGCGCGACCTCTCCCCGAAGAACGTGGTCGTCGACGAGGGCCGCTGCACGCTCATCGATTTCGGCAACAGCCACTTCGACGGCTTCCAGCTGCACGGGTGGACGCGCGGCTACAGCGTGCCCGACCAGTACACCGATCGCCCGGCCGAACCCAGCGATGACTACTTCTCCCTGGGCGCGACGCTGTTCTTCGCCGCCACCGGGATCAACCCGATCGACATCGACCCCGACCCGGTGCGCAACCTGGAGCGCACCCTGCTGTGCCTGGAACGGCTCTACCCGAACGCGACCGGTGTTCGCGCGCTGATCCCGGGTCTGCTCAGCCTGGACCCGGCGGAGCGCACCGCGGCTTTCGCGGACCTCCGCGATCACCGCACCACCCGTCGCGGGCACCGGCCCAAGTCGCCCGAACTCACCTCCGATCTGCTGGAATCCGTGCTGGCGCACACGATCGGCGGCTGCGTGGCCGCCGCGCACGAGATGGCGTCGGAGTCGGTCGAGCGCGGCACTTCGGAACCGCCCAAGACCAACGTCTACAGCGGATCGGCCGGACTCGGCTTGGAGCTGCTGCACCACCCCGAGGGCGTCGACGCCGGGATCGAGCTGGCCCGCTGGACGATCGCGGCGACCCCACCGGCCCGGCTGCCCGCCTCGTTGTACTTCGGACGGACCGGGACCGAGATCTTCCTCGCCGCGGCTCGCCGGACCGCACCGGACCTGCCGGTGTCCGAACCGATCGGGCTCGGCGACGACGAACGCGCCGATTGCATGCACGGCGTGGCCGGTATCGGTGCGGGACACCTGGTGCTGCACGGCCTGGATCCGGACGGCGGGCACCTGGCGATCGCCGACGAGTGCGCGCGCCGGCTGCTCTCCGGCCAGACCCGGGACACCGAGGACTCGGTGCCCGCCGATCCCGAGACCGGGGTGGCGCTGGAGGCCGGTTTCGCGCACGGCAGCGCGGGAATCGCGCACTTCCTGCTGTCCTACCACCAGCGCACCGGTGATCGGACGGCGGAGGAGTCCGCCGCGAAGCGGTTCGAAGTGCTCGCCGACGAAGCGGCGGAGCTCGTCCGGATCATGCGAGGACGTCCCGCGCGGCCGATGGCGGCTTCCTGGTGCCAAGGCATGTCGGGCATCTCGTCGGCGCTGCTCGCCGCAGCTCAGCACTGGGACGACGACCGCTACCTCGCGCGGGCCAAGGACGGCGCACGTGCTTGCCTCGGCCTGGCCGCGCAGTCGTGGGTGGTCTCGCAGTGCTGCGGCCTGGCGGGCATGGGCGAGGCGCTCGTCGACCTGGCCATCGCCACCGGGGACGAGGAGTTCTGGCGGGGTGCGGAGGAGATCGCCGTCCACGTCCTCGCCCGCAGCGGCGGTGAGTACTCGGCGCCGGTCTTCCCCGACAACTCGCTGAAGGACTCCAGCGCCCCGTGGTCCACCGGAACCTCCGGAGTCCTGTCCTTCCTCCGCCGCCTGCACCAGCGCGACGGCGCCCGCCTCTGGACCCCGGACTGGACCTCGCCGGTCTAAACGCGCAGCTCGGCGGCGAGGCGGATGTCCCGGGAGGATTCACCGACCAGCACAGCGACACGTCCCGGTGCGATTCGCCAGGACTTCGACGTCTCGTCCCAGTAGGACAGGTCCCGTTCGGTGAGCTCGAAGGTGACCTCCGCCGTTTCACCCGGTTCCAGAGCGATCTTGCGAAACCCCTTGAGCTGCTTGGGAGGTTGGCGGACCTCCGCGCTCGGCGACGGCAGGCCGAGGTAGAGCTGCGGCACCGCGAACCCCCGGCGGTGTCCCGCGTTGGTGACCGACGCGGTCGCGATCATGCCGTCCACGCGCAGGTCCGCGTACTCGAACTCGGTGTAGGAGAGTCCGTGTCCGAAGGGGAACGCGGGCTCGATCCCCGCCCCGTCGTAGTGCCGGTACCCGACGAAGACGCCTTCCGAGTAGTGCACCCGCTCGGCGATTCCCGGGTAGCGCTTCGGGTCGCCGGCCGTCGGGAGGTCGGATTCGCGCGCGGGGAACGTCACCGGGAGCCGACCACCGGGGTCGACGTCGCCGAACAGCACGCGGGCGAGCGCTGTGCCTGCGTTCGCACCCGGGTACCACGCTTCCAGCAGTGCTCGTACCCGGTGGCGCCACGGGGTGAGCACCGGTCCTCCGGTCTCCAGCACCACGATCGCGTTGGGGTTCGCCGCCACCACCGCTTCGACCACCGCGTCCTGGTCGACCAGCGGATTGCCCGCGGCGGGCGGCGGGAACGACACCAGACCTGCGTCGACGTCCAAGCCCGCCTTGTCCACGAACTCCGACTGGAGGTCGGCGGCGAAGACGATCGCCACGTCCGCCTCCCGCGCCGCCGCCGCGGCCGCTCGCGGGTCGCCGCCCGGGTGGTAGCTGACGGTGATCTCCGCGCCTGCCCGCCGCTCGATGCCCTGGCGCGGCGTGACGACCTCGAACGGGGTGACCGACGAAGAACCACCGCCCTGCACGAACCGGTTCGCCGCCTCGCCGATGACCGCGATCCGCCCGCCCCGCAGGGAGTTCTCGTCCAGCGGCAGCACACCGTCGTTGACCAGCAGCGTCGTCCCGTGCTCGGCCACCTCGCCGGCCAGCTCCAGGTGCGCTTCCCGGTCGATCGAGGAATCGTCCGGCGGGAACGGCGGGCGGTCGAACAGGCCGTGGGCGAACATCGTCCGCAGGATGCGGTGCGCGTGGTCGTCGACGTCGGCGGTGCTGGCCCGGCCCGCCGCGAGCGCCGCCGAGATGGCGGGTGGCGAGTACACCAGGGCGGGCCAGGGCTCGAAGTCCAGGCCGTTGCTCAGCGAGTTCCCGGTGTTCCTGGTGGCCCCGTAGTCGGCGATGGTGTACCCGGCGAAGCCCCACTCGCCCTTGAGCAGGTCGTTGAGCAGCCACTGGTTCTCGCACGCGTACTGGCCGTTGAGCCGGTTGTAGGAGCCCATCACCGCGCCGACCCCGGCCTCGCGCACCGCGGCTTCGAACGGCGGCAGGTGGATCTCCCGCAAGGTCCGCTCGTCGACGATCGCGTCGTAGGTCATCCGCGAACCGACCGCGCCGAGCACTCCTTCCTGGTTGTACGCCGCGAAGTGCTTCACGCAGACGATCAGGCCTTCGCGGTGCGCTCCGCCGATCCAGGACACCGCGAGCCTGCCGGTCAGGTGCGGGTCCTCGCCGAACCCCTCGAAGGTGCGGCCGGACAACGGGGTCCGGACGATGTCCACGGTCGGTCCGAAGACCACGTCGTTGCCCTTGAGCTTGATCTCGTTGGCGACCGCGGCGCCGTAGCGGGACGCCAGATCGCGGTCGAAACCCGCGGCCAGGGCGATGGTCGCGGGCATGGCGGTGCCGTTGCCCTGCCGAGCTCCGATCGGACCATCGCCGTAGTGCACCGGTGGCACGTCGAGCCGCTCGACGCCGTTCCCCGTTCCGGTGTGACCGCCCGGCATCCCGGCCGGTCCCACCAGGTCGTCACCGCCGAGCAGGGAGATCTTCTCCGGCAGGGTCAGCTCGCGCAGCAGCAGCGAGGCCCGTTCGTCCGGCGGCAGGACGGGAGCGCACCACGGGTGGTCGCCGCAACGACCGGGCGCGGCCGCCGCAGGCCTCCCGGAGGCCAGGACCAGGGCCGATACCGACAGGAACGTTCGACGGCTGAACACCACGACCGGGCTCCTCTCGCGCAGATTCGCCCAAGTCTGGGTGGACGGAGCACTCCGGTCATCGCCCAGATGCACGCATTCCGCCGCACACCCGAATCAGGTCCACTGAGGACAGTCAAGGGCGCCCGCCGGCGAATCGACGGCCGGCAGACGCCCCGTGCTCTCAACCGCCAGTGGCGTCGAGGCGCTGCCGGCGGTGGGCCGCCATGCGGACCGGAGCGTTGGGCACGCCGTAACCCGCGTAGCTCCCGATGCGCTGGACGAGCTCGAAGAAGATGCGCGAGCCCAGCATCTCGGTGCACACGTGCAGGTACTCGCCGTGCTCGTCGCGGTCGTAGAGCACCGAGTTCGCGCGCAGCTGCGCCAGCAGTTCCGGCCCCAGGTCCAGCCGGGCGTCGAGGTCGTCGTAGTAGTTGTCCGGGATTCGCAGGACCGGCGCTCCCCGCTCCCGCAGTGTGCGCGCAGCGGCCAGCACGTCGTCGCAGGCGAACGCGATGTGCTGCGGATCGCGCACCGCCGGGGCCCACTCACCGCGGCGCACCAGCGTGCCGGTCAGCGCGATGCGCACCGCTCCGGTCGGGTCGACGACTCCTCGCGTGCGCACCATGCCGAACGGTGCCGCGTACTCCGCGATCGGTTCCGGTTGCAGCCCGACCACCGAGCGGTAGAACAGCGCGGCCTCGTCGAAGTGGTCGAACGGCTGGGTCAGCGCGACGTGGTCGATGCCGGTGATGCCCAGTCCCGGCACCGCGGACGTGCCGGCCCCGGGGAAGTCCGCGAGCCAGCTGTCGGACCCGGCGCCGCAGAAGAACACCTCGGTGCCGTCCGGCGCCGCCACGGACGCCAGGTTCGCCTCCTCCGGCCCGCGCGTGCGCGGCAGGATCGGTGCGTGCATGGCATCCGCCCGCAGCGCGGAACTGCTCGGGTCGGCGCTCTCCACCGCCAACGCACCGATCATCGCCGAGTCCGGCGTTTCCGACTTCGCGTTCAGCAGCACCCGCGCGCCGCCCTGCTCCCACAGCTGGACCGGTTTGCTGCCGTGCTCACCGGTGCGCTCGAAGCCGAGCGCGGCGAGGGTTCCGGCGAGCTGCGCACCGGACACCTCGTCCACGGCCAGTTCCGCGAAGGCATGACCGGTCAGTTCCGGTGCCGGTGCGGCCACCGGCAACCCCACCTGCTCCTCCAGCAGGCGCAGCGACCGCATCGCGTCCAGCGCAGCGGGTTTCGGGTCGGCCTGGCGGAAGACGTCGTTGAAGACCTCCAGCGAGAGCGGTCCGCGGTAGCCGGTGGACAGCACGTTGCCCACGAAAGCGGGCAGGTCGAAGGAGCCCTGGCCCGGGAACAGCCGGTGGTGCCGGCTCCACTGCAGCACGTCCATGTCCAGCCGCGGCGCGTCGGCCAGCTGCAGGAAGAACAGCTTCTCCCCGGGAATCGTGCGGATCAGCGCCGGGTCGCTGCCCCGCGAGAGCACGTGGAAGCTGTCCAGGCACACACCCAGCGCCGGGTGGTCGGCGCGGCGCACGATGCGCCACGAGTGCTCGTAGGTGTTGACGAACCGGCCCCACGCCAGCGCTTCGTAAGCGACGCGCATGCCGCGGGCAGCGGCGCGTTCCGCGAGCACGCGCAGTTGCCCGGCGGCCAGCTCGTCGTCGTCCACCGCGTCCGGGGAGACCGTCGAGCACACCAGGACCAGGTCGACGCCCAGCTGCTCCATCACGTCGAACTTGCGCTCGGCGCGCCGCAGGTTGGCCTGCAGCACGTCCGGCGGAACCGCTTCGAAATCGCGGAACGGCTGGTAGAGGTCGATGGTCAGTCCGAGGTCCGCGCAGCGCTGCCGGATCTCGGCGGGCGACGCGGCCGAGGCGATGAGGTCGTTCTCGAAGATCTCCACCCCGTCGAACCCCGCGGCAGCGGCGGCGGCCAGCTTGTCCTCCAGGGTTCCGGACAGGCAGACGGTGGCGATCACCCGGCGGGGTTCAACTGCGGACATGCACGCCTCCGGCGAGTTCGGTGAAGTGGTTCAGCATCCGGTCGGCGTCCGGCTCCACACCGGTGAACAGCCGGAACGAATCGACGGCCTGGAACACGGCCATGCCGCCACCGTCGAGGACCCGGCAACCCCGGGCCCGCGCCGCGACGACCAGTTCGGTCTCCAACGGCCGGTAGACCACGTCGGCGACCCACAGCTCGGGCCGCAGCAGCTCGGCGGGCACCGGCGATCCGGGGTGCGCGGCCATGCCCGTCGGCGTCGCGTGCACGAAGCCGTCCGCCCACGCCAAGGACTCGGCGACGACCTCGAGGCTAGCGGCTTCGGCGCGGTCGGCGCCGAAGCGCTCCCGCAGCGACGCGGCCAGCGACTCCGCGCGGCCCGGGTCGGCGTCGAGCACTCGCAGCACCCCGGTGCCCAACGTCAGCAGCGCGTGCGCGACGGCCGATCCGGCTCCGCCCGCACCGAGCAGGACCACGCGGTCCACCGGGGCGTCCGGCAGACCCCGGCTGAAGTTCCGGGCGAAACCGGACCAGTCGGTGTTGTGCCCGATCGCGCGGCCCTCGGTGAACACCACCGTGTTGACCGCGCCGAGCGCGACGGCGTCCGGCGAGAGCTCGTCGAGGTGCTCGATGACCAGCTGCTTGCACGGGTGCGTGATGTTCAGCCCGTCGTACCCGGCGGTGCGGGCGGCGGCGAGCAGCTCGCCGATGTCCTCGGCCGGCCTGCCCAGCACGTCCAGGTCCCATCTGCGGTAGAGGTACCGGATGCCGAGCTCGTCGGCCTCGTGCTCGTGCAGCGGAGGGCTCAGCGATGGGCCGATGCCCGATCCGACGAGCCCGATGAGGTAGCTGTCCTGCGTGCGCACATCCCCGCCTCAATTAATGAACGAACCAGCTAGTTAATAGTAGGGCGGAAGCCCGGATCTAGGAAGGGGCGCTGCACTACAGTGAACGCGAGTACCGATCCACCAGGGGAGCGCCGTGGCAGCACCAACGTCCGACACCGGTGACGTCCGGCAGCGCGACGCCGAGCGGACGCGCGCGGAGATCCTCGAGGTCGCCACCCTGGAATTCGCCGACAAGGGCTACGCGGGCGCCCGGGTCGACGAGATCGCCGCGCGCACCAGCACCACCAAGCGGATGATCTACTACTACTTCGGCGGCAAGGAGCAGCTCTACCTGGCCGCGCTGGAGAACGCCTACTCGGTGATCCGCGGCATCGAGAGCGAGGTCGACGTCGAGAGCTCGGACCCCGTCGAGGCGATCCGCCGGCTGGCCGAGCTGACCTTCGACCACCACGAGTCGCACCCGGACTTCCTCCGCCTGGTCAGCATCGAGAACATCCACCGCGCCGAGCACCTGACCAAGTCCGACCTGCTCCCCCGGCTGGCCGACCCGGCAGTGGGCGTGCTCGGCGGGATCCTGGAGCGCGGCCGGGCCACCGGGGTGTTCCGCGACGACGTCGACGCGCTGGACGTCCACATGGTGATCAGCTCGTTCTGCGTCTTCCGCACCGCGAACCGCTACACGTTCCAGGCGATCTTCCAGCGCGACATGCTCGACCCGGCGCGCCGCGACCACTACCGCACCATGCTCGGCGACCTGGTCATCGACTTCCTCACCGCCCGCTGACCCGAAGCGGGCGCGCAGCGCCGCTCGACCCCACCCCCACCGCGCCCCGCCGGAGATCCGGTCGAAGTCGTTCCGAAAGACGGCCTTGACAGGTGACCGAGCACACTTCACTCTTTGGAACTAACTAGATGGTTCATAAGTCGCCGGTCTGAGCAACGGTGCACGGACTCCTGGAGTTTCGAGTGACCTCCCACCCGCCCGCCCAGCGCGGCAAACCCCGCAAGGCCGCCCTCGCCGCGTGGATCGGCAGCGCCCTGGAGTACTACGACTTCTTCATCTACGGCACCGCCGCCGCGCTGGTGTTCAACAAGATCTTCTTCCCCGACTCCTCCCCCGCCGCAGGCACGCTGCTCGCGCTGGCCACCTTCGGCGTCGGCTACCTGGCCCGGCCGATCGGCGCGTTCGTGCTCGGCCACATCGGCGACGTCTTCGGCCGCAAGCGCGTCATGGTGCACACCGTGCTGCTGATGGGGGTGGCGACCGTGCTGGTCGGCTGCCTGCCCACCTACCAGCAGATCGGCGTCGCCGCACCCGCGCTGCTGGTCGCGCTGCGGCTGCTGCAGGGCTTCTCGGCCGCCGGGGAACAGGCCGGCGCCAACTCGATGTCGCTGGAGCACGCCCCGTCGCACCGCCGCGCCTACTACACCAGCTTCACGCTCAGCGGCACCCAGGCCGGGCAGATCCTGGCGACCGCGGTGTTCCTGCCGGTGGCGGCACTGCCCGAGGAGCAGCTGCTGAGCTGGGGCTGGCGGGTGCCGTTCTGGCTCAGCGCGGTCGTGGTGGTCGTCGGCCTGGTGATCCGCCGCAAGCTCGACGAGACCCCGGTGTTCGAGCAGGAGATCGCGGGTGGGACCAAGCGGGCCAAGACCCCGCTGGCGCCGCTGTTCCGCGACCACTGGGCCGACGTGCTGCGGGTCGTGGTGGCCTCGGTGATCGCCGCGGTGAGCACCATCTTCACCGTCTACGCGCTGAGCTACGCGGTGAACACGGTCGGCCTGGAGCGGAGTCCGATCCTGTGGGTCGGGGTGATCGCCAACGTCGCGGCCTTGATCACGATCCCGCTGTGGGCCCGGCTCGCCGACCGGATCGGCCGCAAGCCGGTGTTCATCGGCGGTTCGCTGGGCTGCGCGGCGCTGATGGCCGCCTACCTCTGGTCGCTGTCGACGGGCCACTACCCGCTGATCTTCCTGACCGGGATCCTGATGTTCGGCGTCGTCTACAGCGCGACCAACGGGATCTGGCCCGCCTTCTACGGTGAGATGTTCCCGGCCCGGGTCCGGCTGTCCGGCATGGCCGTCGGCACCCAGATCGGGTTCGCGATCGCCGGATTCGCCCCGAGCATCGCCGAAGCCATCGGCGGCGGCCGGGACGGCTGGGTGAACGTCGCGCTGTTCACCGCGGGCCTGTGCGTGCTCAACGCGGTCGCGGTGGCCACCGGGCGGGAGACCCACCGGGTACCGACCGAGGAACTGGGGCTGAAGCCGCCCAAAACGAACGGCGAGGCGCAGCGGAACGCAGTGAGCGTCTGACACCGGAGGCCGGGGTGCCCGCACCCCGGCCTCCGTCCATTGTGGAGCTGCCTCGATCCGGCCCCCGCCGTTGCCCGGCGGGGGCCGATGCCGATCGGAACCGGGTTCCGGGTGGCCGACGAAATTTCCGGGGCTCGCGGTGGCGCTGGTCCGGGTAATACCGTGCCGGGCATGAGTGATGAGATCAGCCGGTTCGGTTCGGTGCAGCTCGCGGATCTTCCCGAGGATCTGCGGGAGCGCATCGGGGCCTTGGCGGAGAAGTCCGGATTCGTGCCCAACGTCTTCCTCGCGATGGGGCACCGGCCGGACGAGCTGCGCGCGTTCTGCGACTACCACGACGCGCTGATGGAACGCGATTCCGGCCTGACCAAGGCCGAGCGGGAACTGGTCGTGGTGGCGACCTCGGCGGCCAACCACTGCACGTACTGCATCGTCGCGCACGGCGCGATCCTGCGGGTGCGCGCGAAGGACTCCCAGCTGGCGGACCTGGTGGCCGCCAACCCGTGGGGCGCTCAGCTGGACGACCGGCGCCGGGCCATCGTGGACCTGGCGCTGGCGCTGTCCCAGGACTCAGCGCTCTTCGGCGAGCACGACCTGACCGCAGCGCGCGAAGCAGGCCTGTCCGAGGACGAGATCTGGGACATCGGTGCGATCACCGCGTTCTTCGCGATGTCCAACCGGATGGCGCACCTGATGGCGCTCCGGCCCAACGAGGAGTTCTTCCTGATGGGCCGCGTGCCCAGGAAGTAGTCAGCGGCGGACGCCGGGACGACCGCCCGGGCGCTGCTGCGGCCGGCCCTGCCCACCGCGCGGCGGGTTCGCGGCGCGGGTGGCGCCGCCTCGCGGGGCTCCGCCGCGAGCAGCGGCGGGGCGCCCCTGCGGGGCCTGGCGCGCGGGCCGGCGGGCCGGTTCACGGCGGGGGCGGTCGTCGGCGTCGCCGAAGAAGTCGTCGTCATCGCGCGGGGCGCGGCGCGGCTGGCGCGGCGCGGCCGACTTGTTGCGGCTGTTCACCCAGAGGTCGAAACCGAGGATGATCAGCGCCCCCACCAGCAGCAGCAGGCTCAGCTCGTAGATCTGAAACAGGATCACGACCAAGAGCGCCAGCAGCAGCATCGGCACCACGGGGATCCAGCAGAACTTGTCGATCCGGCTCAAGATCCCTGAGTTGCCCGCGGAACCGCCGCGGTCCGCGTCACGTGCCATCGAGACTCTCACTTCCACTCTGCTCCCCGGCCGCTGAAGTCTACCGGAGCAGGTGACGCCGAGTTCCCGCGGCGCGGCGGAGGGTCAATCGCTGCTCATGTGCCCCAGCAGTTCGCGCAGCAGCCCCTCCAGCTGCCGGCGGTCTCCGGTGGACAGTCCGGACACCAGCCGGCGCTCCCGGCCGATCAGCACCTCGATGTCGTGCTCGATCACCTGGTGGCCGTGCTCGGTGAGCTCCACGGCCACGGTCCGCTTCCCGGAGGCCGACCGCTGGGTCCGCACCAGCCCGGCGTCCTCGGCCCGCGTCACGCGCTGCGTGATCGCACCACCACTGACCAGGCATTTCTCTGCGATGTCGGCCGGGCTGAGCCGGTAGGGCGCACCCGCGCGGCGCAGCGTGGCGAGCAGGTCGAGGGTGGCGCTGTCGATGCCCAGCTCGGCCAGCGCGCGGCGGCGCTCGTCGGTGATCAGCTTGGCGATGCGCAGGATCCGGGCGATCACCCCGATGGAGTCCACCGGCATGTCCGGCCGCTCCCGCGCCCACTGCTCGACGATGCCGTCCACCGCGTCGGCGTTCATGGGCGCAGTCTAGCCCGGTTGTCTTTAGACCTAAAGAGTGGCTAGCATCGGCTACGTCTTTAGACCTAAAGAACTAGGAGGGAACATGTCCCGCAACGCAGTCGTCACCGGCGGCGGCACCGGGATCGGTCGCGCCGTGGCAGCACGACTGGTGGCGAACGGCGACCAGGTGGCAGTGCTGGGCCGGCGCCCGGAGAAGCTCGCCGAGACCGTCGCCGAGCTGGGCTCGTCGGCGCGCGCCGTCCCGGTCGACGCCACCGACCCGGCAGCGGTCCGGGCCGCCGCGGCCGAACTCCCCGACCGGATCGACGTGCTGGTCAACGCGGCGGGCGGCAACACCGACCTGCCCAACGGCGCTCCGGCGGCCGACGACCTCGAAGCGGTGCGCGCCTCCTGGGCGGCGAACTTCGAGGCGAACGTGCTCAGCGCCGTGCTCGTGACGCAAGCGCTGCTGCCCCGGCTCGCCGACCACGCGCGGATCGTCAACCTCGGCTCCGTGACCGCGCGGTCCGGGCAGGGCAGCTACGGCGCGGTCAAGGCGACGCTGGAGCCGTGGACCTCCGAGCTGGCCTTCCAGCTCGGCGCGCGCGGCATCACCGCCAACGTCGTCTCCCCCGGGCCGACCGAGGGCACGGACTTCTTCCGCGGCGGCGACTTCCCCGCCGCACGGCGCGAATTCGTCGAGTCGCGGGCCGCCGACGGGCGCCTCGGCCGGGTCGACGAGGTGGCCGCGCTCGTCCACTTCCTCGCCTCGCCGGAGGCATCGCACATCACCGGGCAGGTCCTGCACGTCTCCGGCGGAATGCACCTGGGGCGCTGAACCGGCCGCAGTGGACCGATCGACCGGGTCGATAGGGCCAACCGGGACACCACGACGTCCACGAACG
>NZ_JBEOVY010000191.1:0-14524 GCF_040295745.1 Saccharopolyspora sp. NPDC002686 | reverse complement strand
GTTTTTGGGGGTGTTGTTCTGGTCTTGGGGGGGCTTCCTGTTTATTACCTCAGACGTGGCCCGGTGGCCGGGTGGACCGTGCGGCCGGGGTGTTGGCGGTGGGGGGCGGCTCCCCCCCCCGGGGCGGGTGTCAGCCCCAGGTCACGAACCGGTAGTGCAACCCGGTCGAAGACTCCTGCCACGACCCCACGGCATCCGGGCTGCGCCCGACCTCGGGGGCGTAGGTGTCACCGTCGAAGCGTTCGCGGATCTCGGTGACCACGATCTTGTCCGCGATCGGCAGCGCCGCCCGGTACACCGCCGCACCACCGATCACCCACACGTCACCGGTGACCGAGGCCAAGGCCTGCGACAGGTCGGTGAAGGTTTCAGCGCCGTCCTGTGGGGTGCGGGAGAGCACCAGGTTGCGCCGGCCCGGCAGCGGCCGGAACCGCGGCGGCAACGACTCCCAGGTGCGCCGGCCCATGAGCACCGTCGCACCGGAGGTCACCTGCCGGAAGTGCTTGAGGTCCTCGGGCAGGTGCCAGGGCATGGTGCCGTCGCGGCCGATGACCCCGTCGCCCGACTGCGCCCAGATCAGCCCGATCACACCGCCACCGGAGCCTTGATGCCGGGGTGCGGGTCGTAGCCCTCGATCGCGAAGTGCTCGTAGGTGTAGTCGAACAGGCTCTCCGCCGGTTTGAGCTCCAGGGTCGGGAACGGCCGCGCGTCGCGCTCGAGCTGCGTGCGGACCTGCTGCTCGTGGTTGTCGTAGATGTGGCAGTCACCGCCGGTCCAGATGAAGTCCCCGACCTCCAGGCCGACCTGCTGGGCGATCATGTGCGTCAGCAGCGCGTAGCTGGCGATGTTGAACGGCACGCCCAGGAACAGGTCCGCGCTGCGCTGGTAGAGCTGGCAGGACAGCTTGCCCTCGGCGACGTAGAACTGGAAGAACGCGTGGCACGGCGGCAGCGCCATCTGCGGGATCTCACCGACGTTCCAGGCCGAGACGATGATCCGCCGGGAGTCGGGGTTCTCGCGCAGCGTGCGCAGCACATCGCTGATCTGGTCGATGTGCCCGCCGTCCGGGGTGGGCCACGAACGCCACTGCACGCCGTAGATCGGACCGAGATCACCGTCGGGTCCGGCCCACTCGTCCCAGATGGTGACGCCGTGCTCCTGCAGCCAGGTGTTGTTGGAGTCGCCGCGCAGGAACCACAGCAGTTCGTAGGCGATGGAGCGGAAGTGGACCTTCTTGGTGGTGATCAGCGGGAAGCCGTCGGAGAGCCGGTAGCGCAGCTGGTGGCCGAAGATCGAGCGGGTGCCCGTCCCGGTGCGGTCGTCCTTGCGGGCGCCTGTCTCGAGCACGTGGCGGAGGAGGTCTTCGTACTGCGTGTCCGGCATGCCCAAAAGCCTAGACGACCGACCCCCGGCGGGTTGATGGCCGTAGGCCGAGGCGCAACGCGCCGCGACACCAGCGACCGCGATCGGATTCCTTCCGGTTTCCACTGGTCGCAGTCGTTTCGAGGATGGTGTTGATCGTCCTCGGCCCGCCAGGTGCTGGGCTCGGCCACCACCCTGGTCGAGCGTGCGAGAGACGTACACCTCGTCAGTGATGATCACGCGCAGCGCTGCAGCGGTTGCTGCGACGGGGGTGGGGTTGCGCCGACCGACTCAACCAGTTGTGAATGATCTTCACATTCTGTGCGTGCTCCACTACCGTCCCCGACCATGACCCTCCGGCGCTGGACCACCACCCTGGCCGCACTCGCACTCACCCTCACCGCGGCCACCCCCGCAGCCCACGCCGCCGAGACCACCCGCCCCCTCACCGATCTCGACGGCACCCCCTTCACCCCGCACGGCTTCAACAACGGCCACAGCTCCAAAGACTCACCCGACGCCATGCCCTGGACCACCCCGGACGACATCACCGCCGAAGCCACCACGATCGGCTCCAACTCCGTCCGACTGCTCATCTTCTGGTCCAAAGTGGAACCCGAACCCGGCCGCTACGACGAGACCTACCTCGACGACATCACCCAACGCATCGACGCCTACGACCGAGCAGGCATGCGCGTCGTCCTCGACATGCACCAAGACCTCTGGGGCCCAGCCGTCACCGGCACCGGCCGCAACGGCGGCGCCCCCACCTGGGCCAGCCACTTCGACGGACTACCCGCCAGCCTCCAAGACCCCTGGCCCCTGACCTACCTGCAACCCGGCGTCATGCGCGCCTTCGACCACTTCTGGGGAACCACCGGCCAACACCCCGAACTCGCCGAACACTTCATCGCCTCCTGGCGCCACGTCGCCCAACGCTTCGCCACCGACCACCGCGTCCTGGGCTTCGACCTGTTCAACGAACCCTGGGGCGGCAGCGCACCCTCCCCCATCTTCGAACAAGCCCTGCTCGGCCCCCTCTACCAACGCACCATCAACGGAATCCGCGAAGTCGACACCACCCACTGGATCTTCGTCGAACCCCAAGCCCTCGGCGTCAACCAAGCCCTGCACCCCTCAGCACTGCCCGAACTCGACGACCCCCGCCCCGGCGAACCCCGCCTCGCCTACGCCCCGCACCTCTACCCGCTCCTGCTCGACAGCGGACAGACCTACACCGGCATCACCAAAGCCATCACCCGCGAAACCGTGCGCAAGTGGTTCGCCGACAACACCGCCACCGCACGCCGACTCGGCATGCCCATGGTCATCGGCGAATTCGGCCTCGACGCCACCAAAGAAGGCGCACTCGACTACGTCGACGACGTCCTCGCCGAAGCCCGACAAGCCGGCGCAGGCTGGTGGTACTGGTCCAACGACCCCGGCAGCTGGGGCCCCTACAACCCCGACGGAACCTGGGCACCCCTGGCCGATCACCTCGCCGCCGGCACCCGCTGCACCGTCAACTGCGCGCCTCGCTGACCGCCTCCGCAGCCGAATCCCGGCACACGAACCGCTCCCGCAACCCGGTCACCAGCAACAACCGCACCATCGCCCCGGAACCGGGAACCACCCACAACCCCACCCCGCGGTGCTCCGCACGCCGCTGCACGTGCAACAACAACTCCACCGCAGCACTGCTGGCGAACGACACCTCCGACAGATCCAGCACCACGCTCCGCAACGACGCCGCGGTCAGCCGCTGCCGGATCAACTCCGTCAACCTCGGCACCGTGGCCAGATCGATCTCACCACCGATGCGCACCACCACGACACCCGGCGCCGGCCACTCCACCGCCAACCGCAACGCCGGCGAACACCCACCGTGCCCGATCACCGGATCAACCGGCTCCCTCGGCGCCACGATCGCCGGACCACTCCCGGCCCACACGGCCGCACGCATACCGGATCTGGAGACGATCACGCTACCTCCCCCTGAACTTCGCGAATCGACGATCAGACCACGACCACGGACCCAGAACCAGCCGCTGCACTCGCGCAACAACCACGCCGTGGCGGCCGCTCAACCGCAATCCCCACCGTAAGAGCCACCAGCCAACCCAACAAGGCTCACCACGTTCGTGTGACAACCCCCGGCCAGCCGCCACCACCGGCAGTCACAACCCCCAGCCGAGGACCCTCACACCCCAAAAGCGCCAGGCCCGCCGAACACGCACCGTGACGGCGGGCCTTCGCTCACCCCAACACGCTGTGCCGCTGAACCGGCTCCCGCACGACCTTCACCGACTCGCTCGGAGCCGCATGCCGACCACCCGACACCGGCTCCCACACCGTCGACACCACCAACGACAAATCCCCGTCCACCACATCCACCGACACCTGATCCCCCGCCGACACCGAACCACCCAACACCATCGACGCCAACCGGTTGTCCAACTCCCGCGCGATCACCCGACGCAACGGACGCGCCCCGAACTCCGGCTGATAGCCCCGCTCCACCAACCAGTCCAACGCCTCGTCCGCCACCACCAACCGAACACCCTTCGCCGACAACTGCTCCGCCGTGCGCTCCAACAACAACGACGCGATCCGCCGCAACTGCGCACCCGGCAACGGCCGGAACACCACCACATCATCGATCCGGTTGATGAACTCCGGCCGGAAGAACGACCGCAACTCCTCCAACACCACCAACGCGGTCTCACCCGCATCAGCACCCGCATCCACGATCCGATCCGCCCCGATGTTCGAGGTCATGATCACCACCACGTTGCGGAAATCCACCAACCGCCCCTGCGAATCCGTCAACCGCCCCGCATCCAACACCTGCAACAACGTGTTGAACACATCCGGATGCGCCTTCTCCACCTCATCCAGCAACACCACCGAATACGGCTGCCGCCGCACCCGATCGGTCAACTGACCAGCCTCCCCGTACCCCACATAACCCGGCGGCGCCCCCACCAACCGCGACACCGTGTGCTTCTCCTGGAACTCCCCCATGTCCAACCGCAACAACCGTTGCACATCACCGAACAACGCCCGCGCCAACGCCCGCGCCAACTCCGTCTTGCCCACACCCGTCGGCCCCAAGAACAGAAAACTCCCGATCGGCCGATCCGGATCCGCCAACCCGGCCCGCGCCCGACGCACCGCCTCGGCGACCGACGCCACCGCCGCGTCCTGACCCACCACCCGCGACCGCAGCTGCTCCTCCAACCCCAACAACCGCTCCACGTCCTCAGCACTGACGTCCGCCACCGGAATCCCGGTCCGCGACGCCACCACATCAGCCACGTCATCGGCCACCACCGTCGGCTCGAACACCGCCGACTCCCGCACCTCACCACCACGCCGCAACCGCACCCGCGAACACGCCTGGTCCAGCAGATCCACCGCCTTGTCCGGCAAGAACCGATCCGCGATGTAGCGCTGCGACAACTCCGCCGCCGCCGACAACGCCGAATCATCGATCCGCACCCGGTGATGCCGCTGGTACCGCTCCCGCAATCCCTCCAGCACCACCACGGTGTCGGCCACCGACGGCTCCCCCACCGTGATCGGCGCGAACCGGCGCTCCAACGCCGGATCCTTCTCCACGTGCCGCCGGTACTCCTCCACCGTCGTCGCGCCGATCAACCGCACCTCACCCCGCGCCAACGCAGGCTTGAGCATCGTGCCCGCATCCATCGACCCCTCACCGGCACCAGCACCCACGATGCTGTGCACCTCGTCGATGAACACCAGCACGCTGTCCCGGTTCGCGCGGATCTCCGCCATCACGTCCCGGAACCGCTGCTCGAACTCACCCCGGTACTTCGCCCCGGCCACCATCCCCGCCAAATCCAGCGAGATCACCCGAACATCGGCCAACGACCACGGCACCGCACCCTCGACGATCCGACGGGCCAACCCCTCCACGATCGCCGTCTTGCCCACCCCCGGATCCCCCACGAACACCGGGTTGTTCTTCGACCGCCGACCCAGCACCTCGATCGCCTGCTCGATCTCGGCATCCCGGCCCACCACCGGATCCAACCGGCCGGCCCGCGCCAACTCGGTCAGGTCCAACCCGAACTCGTCCAACCGCGGCGTCACGCTCAACACCGACCCAGCCCCACCCCGATCACCCAACTCGATCGCACGCGCCAACGCCCGACCCGCCACCGAATCCGCATCCGCCGCCAGCCCCAGCACCACGTGCCGCGCCCCGACCACATCAGCACCCTCGCCCAACGCCTGCTGATAAGCCCCCAGCAACGCCCGCCGCGCCGCCGCCGACAGCACCGGGCGCCCCGCACCCGAGACCTCCTGGCCGACCACCGCCGAACGCACCGCCGCAGCCAGCTCCTCCACCCGAACCCCGGAGGACACCAGCAGCTCAGCAGTCGCCGGAACCTGCGTAACCGCCCACAGCAAGTGCGCGCTGTCCAACTCCCGACTGCCCCAGTCCACAGTGGCCCGAACAGCCTTCGACACCACCTCGTGCGCCTGATCGTCCAGCAACGAGCCCAAAGTCAGCGAGCGCTCCGCGGCGGTCGCCCCGTCCGCCCCCGAGAACACCTCGCTGAACAGCGAATCGAAGGCGGCAGAGGAATCTCCAGCACTGCCGCGAACCACAGGGGCCACCTCCACACCCACACGCACCGGCCCCGACCGCGCACCACCCACACCGGAGAGCGGCGGAACCAGCACAACTCGATCACCGCAGCCGCGATGCAAGCACCAACATACTGAGCAGCCCAGTGCTGCCGAGCACGCCCACCCCGCTCCGCCGGACCGCCCTGATTCAGCTCGCCTGCTGCTGCTGCGCCTGCTCGATCGCCTCGGCCAACCGGGTCAGCTCCTTGCCGATGTGCGACAGCCGCTCCGCCATCACGCTCGCGTGCCCCGACAGCGGCCCGACGTGCCCCGCCGCCCGCAACCACTCGGTGACTCCGCCGACCCCCGCCGACATGCCCTCCACCGTCAACGAGAACCCGCGCATGACCTTCTCGATCTCCGGCACGTTGTGCGGCACCGACGGATCCCGCAACCGCTCGCCCAGCGCCACGGTCGCCTCACCCACCTGCCAGGCGACCTCCGCGGAGTACCCCTGCTCGCCGGACTCCTCGCCCCGTCTCGTCCCAGACCGCCGCGGTGGCGTGTGCTTGCCCGCCTGCGACGGCGTGCTCTCGGAATGTCCAGCGGAAGTCATAGCGACCCAATCAACCCGAAACCAATGCCCAACTCCACCCCGACGCGCCCGAAGACCCCCAACCGGTGGCGGCGAACCACCCGATCCCCAGACCTCCGCGACGCATGGAGCAGGTGCCGCTGAGGTTATCGCGTCCGGGCAGATCTTGGTGACGGCCGATCCGCAGGATTAATTTTGGTCAACACTGAAACCAACGAGAATATTGAACTTAATACCCGAACGTCCCGTTCCGTCCAGTTGGCCGAGCCCCGTCAGAGCATCCGGAACAGGGCTCTGCGGAGATCGCTCCCTCGCCGGCAGAGCCATTGCGCGGGCCGACGGACCCTCCCCCTGCTCTGTCCCATCGCATGCAAGGACAGAGCAGACCAACGCGCGACCACTGCCGAACGCCCCCTCTCCCCTGGTCATAGCGTTTTTGGGGGTGAGGGTTGAGGGTTCATGACACCGCTGAGCGGTTAATTTCATTCGACACTGAATCCATAGATGCAATCAACTATAAATTCCCGACTCCTTGCCGCCCTGGTCAGCGGGGAGTCAGTCGAACTCGGCGAGGATGCCGTGGATCTCCTCGTCGGTGGTCGCCCTGAAGTCGCGGTACCACTGCCCCACTGCCGCGAAGCCGACCGGTTGGAGCACGCAGAGCACGACGTCCGCTTCCTTGCGCAGCACTGCTACTGCGTCAGGCGAGCCCACCGGCACCGCGAGCACGATGTTGCGGGGCTCGGATTCGCGCAGCATCCGCACCGCTGCCCTGGCCGTCGCGCCGGTGGCCAGGCCGTCGTCGACCAGCACCACGTCCCTGCCGGTCAGCGACAGCGGCTCACCGCGCTGGAACAGCTCCTCCCGCCGGCGGGCCTCCGCGCGTTCGCGCTCGCAGGCCGCGTGCAGCGTCTGCTCGTCCAAGTGGAACGCCCGCACCAGGTGCGGGTCGTAGCTGGCCGGACCGCGAGCCGTCACCGCCCCCACTGCCAGCTCCGGCTGGCTCGGTGCGCCGATCTTGCGCGCCACGCACACCCGCAGCGGCGCGCCGAGCGCCCGCGCGACCTCCGCGGCGACCGGTACCCCACCGCGGGCCAGGCCGAGCACGACGGGATCGACCAGTTCCAGGCCGCCCATCCGCTGGGCCAGCGCCCTTCCGGCGTGCCTCCGGTCGGTGTAGCCGGTGGTGGTTCGTTCCGGGAATCCCATGCGAGGCATCGCTCGCCTCCCGTCCGCCGCGCTCCTGCACGCAGCAGCAATCGGGCAAACCCCTCATCCCGATGATGCCCGCCCGGCGCTCCCAGGCAAAGCCCGCACGCCGGAGCGATGTGGGGCTCGACCGGGGTCAGGTGCGGAAGCCGGAGACCTTCAGGACGCGGAGCCGGTTCAACGCCGCTGCCAGTTCGAAGGGGCGTGGCACCGCGAAGTCCCCGACGTAGCGCTCGTCGACCGCGGCCACCCCGCGCTCGGCGACGTCAGCGGCGAAGGCCTCCACCACCTCGGCCACCGTCCGCCTGCCGTCCAGGACTCCTCGCCGCGCGCAGCTGACCAGCGCCAAGCCGATACCGGTCACCTGCGCGGGGTCGACCACCTGCTCGACGCCGCGCAGCTCCACAGTGGACTCCCCCAGGGTCAGCGCGTCCACCCCGCGAGCCCGGACCTTGGGCCGGTCGGTCGGGATCGACCGCGGATCCACCACGCGGTGGCGCACCGGTGGGAACGTCTCGGCCTCGGAACGGCGGCCGGTGGGCTGGGCGGCCAGCTGCTTGGCGCGGTCGGTGACGTCGCGCGCGTGGTAGGAGTCCAGCATCAGCACCTGGTCCGCGACGTCCATGTAGTCCCCCGACCCGCCCATCACCAGCACCGTGGACACCCCGTGGGCGGCGTGCAGCGGCCGGATCAGGTCCACGAACGGCGTCAGCGGCTCGGCGGACTTGGCCACCAGCGCCTGCATGCGGGCGTCGCGGATCATCAGGTTGGTGGCCGCGGTGTCCTCGTCGACCAGCAGGACCTTGGCGCCGGACTCCACCGCCTCCACGATCGCGGCCGCCTGGGAGGTCGAGCCCGAGGCGTTGTCGGTGGAGAAGTCGGCGGTGTCCGAACCGGTGGGCAGGTGGCTGACGAACGGGCTGACGTCCACCCGGTGCACCCGCCGGCCGTCCTCGGCGCGGACCTTCACCGTGTCCTCCCGGCACACCACCAGCTCCCGCCCGTCGCCGGGAACGTGGTCGTAGACGCCGAACTCCAGCGCCCGCAGCAACGTCGACTTGCCGTGGAAGCCGCCACCGACGATCAGCGTGATCCCCTCCGGCACGCCCATGCCGGTCACGCGGCCGCGGTTGGGCAGGTCCACCGACACCCGCAGGGACTCCGGGGAGTCGAAGGGCACTCCACCGGTCATCGGGCGCTCGTCGACCCCGCTGCGCCGGGGCAGCATCGCGCCGTCGGCGACGAAGGCGATCAGCCCCAGCCCCGGCAGTTGCCGCCGCAACGAGTCAGTGTCCTCCACCGACTCGACGAACTCCCGCACCCGCGCCTGGTCGGCCGCGGCCCACCGCAACGCCGCCTCGACGACGTCCGGCAGCTCGTCGCACAACGCCCGCTCGGCCTGGCGGCCGTCGATGGTCCGGCCCCGCCCCGGCAGGTCGATGCCCAACCGCAGCACCACTTCCCCACCGACGACCTGGCAGGCGGAGCGGTCCAGCACCTGCTGGCGCCCGGCGTCGACGCGCAGCCTGCTGTCGCGCAGCCGCCGGTCGGCGGCCCGCACCAGGTACCCGGCCAGGGCCCGGGCTCGAACCGGTACGCGCCACAGCTCCGCGGGAAACCCGGCCACCGGTTCGGTGACGCGGACTTCGCAGCGGCTGGCCGGGGCGAAGGGATCGGGCTGCACCCGCTGGACCTCCAGGGTGAACCCGCCGAAGGACCAACGACCGCGCAGGGACTTGTAGCGGCCGTAGCTGGCGCCGTGCATCGCCCGCAGCTCCTGCCGAAGTGCTCGCTCGTCCCCGCGATCACCGCCGCCGAACTCGCGATCGTCCGGCCGCCGCCGGTACCCGTGCCGACCCGATCGAGGGCCACCCGCTCGTTGTGCCATGCCCATGGGGTACCCGACCGCGCCGCGATTCTCCAATCGGGAGACCTCCGTCACCCGAACACCACAGTGGACACCCGGAACAGGGCAAACCAGAACAATCGGCGAGTCGGTGCACAGCGGTACCCACGACCCCGCGCTATTCTCTCGATCGCCAGAAGATCCGCAAGTCCCCGCCGGTCCAACGGCCCGGCTCCGCTCGACGACGAATTCCGCGTCGGTGAGGAGGCGAGTTCAGTGCGACGTCCGTTCGGCAAGAGCCACCGGCGTTCCCGGCTCCCCAGCCGTCCACGTAGGACACCAGCCCTGCTGGCCGCGTTGATCACCGCGGCCACCTTGGCCACCGGTGCCGCCCACGCAGCACCGGAGAACCCCAGAAGTGCCCCGATGCTCGACCCGCACGATCCCAACGGTGCCTGGGCGGGTTACAGCCTCCCCGGCTCCCGCAGCGGTGCACCTCCACAACAGCCCGCGGGCGCGCTGTCCGGAATGGACGTCAGCGGCCACCAGGGCGATGTGGACTGGCCGGCCGCGTGGGCCGCAGGTGCTCGGTTCGCCTACGTCAAGGCGACCGAAGGTTCCGGGTTCCGCAGCGGCAGCTTCAACCAGCAGTACGACGGTTCGCACGCGGTCGGCATGGTCCGCGGCGCCTACCACTTCGGACTGCCCGACCGCTCCAGCGGCGCCCAGCAGGCCAACTTCTTCGTGGACAACGGAGGCGGTTGGAACGACGGTGGCCGGACCCTGCCGGGTGCGCTCGACATCGAGACCAATCCCTACGGCGATCCCTGCTACGGGCTCGATCCCCGCGCGATGTCGGACTGGATCGCCGACTTCTCCAACACCTACCTGAACCGCACCGGGCGCTTCCCGGTCATCTACACCACCACGCGGTGGTGGAACGGCTGCACCGGGTCCAACCCCGACTTCGCCGCGAACAACCCGCTGTGGATCGCCCGCTACGCCCCGCAGATCGGTGATCTGCCCGCCGGGTGGGACTTCCAGAGCATCTGGCAGCACAGCGACCAAGGTCCGCTGCCCGGTGGGCAGGACAGCTTCAACGGGAACAGCAAGCAGTTGCGGCGCTTCGCCTCCTGATCGTCCCTCCCAACGGCGATGTGGCCCGCTCCCCGAGCTTCGGGAGCGGGCCACATCGTGTCCGGGGACTACTTGCCGAGCAGGTCCTGCGGGATCGGCTGGTCCTTGGCGATCGCGTCGAACATCCGCGCAGCGCCCTCGGAATCCCAGACGATGACCGAGCCGCCGTCGGAGTCCCGGCCGAACCGGCCGAAGGGCACGCTGGTGGTCACGCCCTCACCACCGCTGATGTCGCCCAGCGCCAGCGCCAGCGAGGCCAGGTGCCACAGGTGGTCGCTGTCGTTGACCAGGAACGTCTTGCTCGCACCCGAGGCCAGCGGGAACAGCCGGAACGGGTTGAACAGCGTCGCCGGGCTGGTGGCTTGCTTGACCAGCGCCCCCAGCAGCTTGCGCTGGTTCTCCGCTCGCTCCAGGTCACCGCCCTTGAGCGAGTAGCGGGCCCGGACGAAGCCCAGCGCCTGCGGACCGTCCAGCGTCTGGCAGCCCTGCTGGAGGTGGACGTTGGCCATGTCGTCGTTCATCGGCTGGTCCAGGCACATGTCGACCCCGCCGACGGCGTCGACCAGGTCGGCGAACCCGCCGAAGCCGATCTCGGCGTAGTGGTCGATGTGCACCCCGGTGGCCTGCTCGACGGTCTGCGACAGCAGCTGCGGGCCGCCGAAGGAGAAGGCCGCGTTGAGCTTGGTCTTGCCGTGACCGGGGATGGGTACGTACGAGTCGCGGGGCAGGCTGATCATCGCCGGCTGTCCGCCACCGCTGGGGATGTGCACCAGCATCATGGTGTCGGTGCGGCGCCCGCCGGCGTCACCGGCGGAGAGCTCCTCGCGCTGCGCGTCGTCGAGGCCTTCGCGGCTGTCGGAGCCCACCAGCAGCCAGTTGGTGCCCGCGGAGTCCGGCGCCTGCCCCTGGAAGTCCAGGGCCGCGGTGCGCTGCAGGGTGCTGTCGAAGTAGATCACCAGACCGCCCAGCAGCAGCAACAGCACGACCAGCGTGATGCCGATGCGCCGTCCCCACCGCTTCTGCTTCCGCGGTGGGCGGCGACGTGGTGGTTCGTCGTCCACCGGCGGCCGGGGGTCGCGCCGCGGTGGCGGCGGGGGCGGAGGGCGTCGTCCTGGCGGCGGCCCGTCCGGACCACGGCCCCCGCCGTAGTAGTCGTACCTGCCGCCGCCTTGCGGCCTCCGGCCTCTCGGCTGTTGCCCAGCCGACCAGTCGCTCATGCTCACACCTGCGTCGGTTCAATGCGGGCGTCCCGCGCGCTCGATCGTTGGCGTGCAGCATTCCAGACGACCGGCGGCGGGGCAGCCCCCGCTATCGAACGGTGACAAGGGCGCAGGTGTTTCGGCTGGTGGTGGGTGCGAGGCGCAGATCACACCCACCACCGACGCCGCTGGTCAGCCCGTGACGGCCGCCGCGACCGCCTCGCCCCAGAGCCCGACGGCTTCGTCGACCTGGTCGGCGGTGACGATCAGCGGCGGGATCATCCGCACCACGTTGCCGTGCGGACCGCAGGTCAGCAGCAGCAGTCCGCGTTCGGCGGCGGCCGCGTGCGCCCGAGCCGCGGTGGCAGCATCGGGCGTGCCGTCGGCGCTGGTGAACTCGTTGGCCACCATCAGGCCGAGGCCGCGCACCTCGCCGATGACCGGGTGGTCCGAGGCGACGCCGCGCAGCCCGTCGCGCAGCCGCTGGCCCTGGTCGGCGGCGTTCTCCACGAGCTTCTCCTCGCGCACCACGTCCAGGGTGGCGATCGCCGCGGCGGCGGCCACCGCGTTGCCGCCGTAGGTGCCGCCCTGCGAGCCCGGCCACGCCTTGCTCATCAACTCGTCCGGCGCGGCGATGGCCGACAGCGGGAATCCGCTGGCCAGGCCCTTGGCGGTGATCAGGACGTCGGGGCGGATCCCGGCGTGGTCGTGGCCCCAGAACCGGCCGGTGCGGCCGACGCCGGTCTGCACCTCGTCGACGATGAGCAGGATCCCGTGGCGGTCGGCGCGCTCGCGCAGGCCGGTGAGGAACTCCGGCGGTGCGGGCAGGTAGCCGCCCTCGCCCAGGACCGGTTCGATGATGATCGCCGCGGTGTCGCGCGGGGAGCTGACCGTGACCAGCAGCTGGTCGAACTCCGCCAGCGCGTAGCGCACGGCGTCGGCCTCGCTGCAGCGGTGCCGGTAGGGCTCGGGGAACGGGGTGAACACCACCCCGGGCATCATCGGGCCGATCCCGGCGCGCACCTTCGTCCCGGAGCTGGTCAGCGCCCCGGCGCCCATCGTGCGACCGTGGAAGCCGCCCTGGAAGGCCACGATGTTCTGCCGTCCGGTGGCCTGCCGCGCCAGCCGCACCGCGGCTTCGACGGCCTCGCTGCCGGAGTTGACGTAGAACAGCCGGTCCAGACCCGATGGCAGGACTTCACCGAGCCGTTCGGTGAGTTCGAGCAGCGGGCGGTGCATGACTGTCGTGTACTGGCCGTGGATCAGGGTGCCCACCTGGCGCTGGGCGGCCTCGACCACGCGCGGGTGGCAGTGCCCGGTGCTGGTGACCCCGATGCCGGCGGTGAAGTCCAGGTACCGCCGGTCCTGCTCGTCGTAGAGGTAGATCCCTTCGCCGCGGGCGGCCAGGACCGGCGTGGCCTGCTTGAGCGCCGGCGAGAGCTCAGCCATGATCGACTCCAAGCGTCGTGAAAATGTAGGATTGTCGACAATCTCGCGTGTTATGCAACCATCACCGAGCGTCGCTGTCCACCTCCGAGCCGGAAGGCGTGCCATGACCATTTCCGTCCAACAGCACCCCCGAGAGGCCACCGTCGTCGACGCCGCTCCCAAGCAGCTGCTCATCGGTGGCAAGTGGCGCCCGGCCGACGCCGGCCGCAGCTACGAAGTGGAGGACCCCTCGACCGGCCGGGTGCTGTGCTCGGTCGCCGACGCCTCCCCCGAGGACGGCCTGGCCGCGCTCACCGCCGCGAGCGAGGCGCAGCCGAGCTGGGCCAAGCACCCGCCGCGCGAACGCGGGGAGATCCTGCGCCGCGCCTACGAGCTGATCATGTCCCGGCACGAGGACCTGGCGCTGCTGATGACCCTCGAGATGGGCAAGCCGCTGACCGAGTCGCGCGCCGAGATCACCTACGCCGCGGAGTTCTTCCGCTGGTTCGCCGAGGAAGCGGTGCGCATCGGCGGCGACTACGCGGTGGCCCCCAACGGGGCGGGCCGGTTCCTGGTGATGCGCCAGCCCGTCGGCCCGGCGCTGCTGATCACCCCGTGGAACTTCCCGATGGCGATGGGCACCCGCAAGATCGGTCCGGCCATCGCCGCGGGCTGCACCTCGGTCATCAAGCCCGCCCACCAGACACCGCTGTCGATGCTGGCGCTCGCCGAGATCCTGCAGGAGGCCGGGCTGCCCGACGGCGTGGTCAACGTCGTCACCTCGCGCAGCGCCGGCCGGCTGATGGAACCGATGATCCGCGACGGCCGCGCCCGCAAGCTGTCGTTCACCGGCTCCACCGCGGTGGGCCGCAAGCTCATCGAGCAGTCCGCCGACCAGGTGCTGCGGGTGTCGATGGAACTGGGTGGCAACGCGCCGTTCCTGGTCTTCGCCGACGCCGACCTCGACGCCGCGGTCGACGGCGCGATGCTGGCCAAGATGCGCAACGGCGGCGAGGCCTGCACGGCGGCCAACCGGTTCTACGTGCACGCCGACGTCGCCGGGGAGTTCTCCCGACGGCTCGCCGAGCGGATGGCCGCGATGCAGGTGGGTCGCGGCGTCGCCGAGGACGTGCAGGTCGGGCCGCT
>NZ_JBEOVY010000190.1:0-14587 GCF_040295745.1 Saccharopolyspora sp. NPDC002686 | reverse complement strand
GCGCCTGTCCGCTGCCGAGGATCCCGCGCTGCGCGAGCTCGAGTCGCGCGTGGGCGAAGCCGTGGCGGTGCTCGCGGACGTCGGTGGTGAGCTCGGCAGCTATCTGGACCGGCTGGACGCCGATCCGGCGCGCTTGGAGCAGGTGCTGGCGCGGCAGTCCGAGCTCAAGCAGCTGACGAAGAAGTACGCGGCGGACGTGGACGGCGTTCTGGAGTGGGCGGAGGACGCCCGCGCCCGACTGTCCGGAATGGACACTTCCGAGGAAGCGCTGGCGGCGCTGGCCGCGCGCCGCGACGAGCTCGCCGCGGAACTGGCCGAGCTCGCCGTCGAGCTGACCGAAGCGCGGCAGGAGGCCGCGGTCGGACTCTCGGCTGCGGTGTCCGAGGAGCTGGACGGTCTGGCCATGGCGCAGGCCCGGCTCGAGGTCGTGGTCCAGCCGAAGTCGGCCGAGGCCGGCGATCCGAACGCGTTGCAGGTGCGGGGCAAGAGCGTGCACGCGGGCCCGGAGGGCGTGGACGAGGTCGAGCTCCAGCTGATCGCGCACTCCGGCGCGCCGGCGCTGCCGATCCACAAGGGCGCCTCCGGTGGTGAGCTGTCCCGGGTGATGCTGGCGCTGGAGGTCGTGCTGGCCGACGCCGACACCGTGCCCACGCTGGTCTTCGACGAGGTCGACGCCGGGGTCGGCGGTCGTGCCGCGGTGGAGATCGGGCGGCGGTTGGCGCGGTTGGCCCGCACCCACCAGGTCGTCGTCGTCACGCACCTGCCGCAGGTCGCCGCCTACGCCGACCGGCACCTGGTGGTGGACAAGGGGAGCGCCGACGGCGGGCTGACCAAGAGCGACGTGCGGGTGGTGGCCGACGAGCGGCGAGTGGTCGAGCTGGCGCGGATGCTGGCCGGGATGGACTCCACCGAGACCGGTCGCGCGCACGCCGAGGAGCTGCTGAACACCGCGACCGCGTACAAGCTGGCCCAGGAGCGCTTCCGGCGGAAGAAACCGGCCAAGAAGAAGGCGAAGAGCGCGAAGTAGCCGGAAAACCGGCTGAATTTCCCGCTGGGCTATTTGGCCGAACATTTTCTGCTCCGGGTGGACCAGAGGTCTCGGCGTGGCGGACCGACTTCGGGTGATCGGTTTGTCACCATCGGTGCATGAAACTCAGCGGTCTGCTTGCTCGCCAGCAGGGCAACCTGCCCGGCCTGGTCGGGGTCGCCCGGATCGAGCGCCGCTCGGACGACGTGCTGCGCCGGGTGCGCACCGGCGACATCGCGGTGATCGACCACGCCGACCTGGACCGGCGCACGGCTGAAGCGCTGGTCTCGGCCGGTGTGGTCGGGGTGGTCAACGCCGCGCCGTCGATCTCCGGGCGCTACCCGAACCTCGGGCCTGAGGTGCTGCTGTCGGCCGGGATCGTGCTGGTCGACGGGGTTGGCGCCGAGCTCGCGCGCCAGATCAAGGACGGCGCGAAGATCCGGCTGCACGAGGGCGGGGTGTTCGTCGGCGAGCGGGAGGTCGGTCGCGGGACGGCGCAGGACGCCGACTCGGTCGCGGACCTGCTCATCGAGGCCAAGGCCGGGATGTCGGCGCAGCTGGAGGCGTTCTCCGCGAACACCATCGAGTTCCTGCGCCGGGAGCGGACGCTCATCCTGGACGGCATCGGCGTGCCGGAGCTGAGCATGTCGTTGGAGGACCGGCAGGTCCTCGTGCTGGCGCCGGGCTACGGCCACGCCGACGACCTCAAGCGGCTGCGCAAGTACATCCGCGAGTACCGGCCGGTGCTGATCGGCGTCGAGTCCGGGGCGGACGTGCTGCGCGAGGCCGGGTACAAGCCGGACATCATCGTGGCCGATCCGGACATCATCAGCACCGACACCCTCAAGTGCGGTGCCGAGCTGGTGATCCCCGCGCACCTGGACGGGCACGCTCCCGGGTTGGAGCGCATACAGGACCTCGGCATCGGCGCGGTGACCTTCCCAGCTTCCGGCAACCCGGAGGACCTGGCGCTGCTGCTGGCCGACGCGCACAAGGCGAGCCTGGTGGTCACGGTCGGCTTCCACGCGACGCTCGGCGAGTTCCTGGACAGCGGGCGCTCCGGTTCCAACCCGTCGACCTTCCTGACCCGGCTGCGGATGGGCAGCAAGATCATCGACGGGCGGGCGGTGGCCGCGCTGCAGCGCAGCCGGACGCCGACCAGCGCCGTCGTGCTGATGATCGTCGCGGTGCTGCTGGTGGTGGTCGTGGCGCTGCTGGTCTCCGGTCTGGGCACCGCATTCATGAACGTTCTCGCCGACACCGGCGGCCAGGTGGCGGCATACTTCAAGGGGCTTTTCACGTGATCTCGATGCGGTATCACATCGTGTCGATCGCCGCGGTCTTCCTCGCGCTGGCGGTCGGTGTGGTGCTCGGTTCGACCTCGATGAGCGACCGGCTGCTGGCCGGGGTCGGCGACGAGCGGGACTCGTTGCAGGGGCAGGTCGAGCGGCTCAACGCCGAGCGCACCGACCTCAAGGCGCAGGTCGCGGCCGCCGAGCAGTTCAACTCCGCGGTGGGGCCGATGGCCGTGCAGGGCCAGCTGGCGCAGCGCAGCGTGGTGCTCATCAGCTCGGCGGACGTGCCCGACCAGCAGCGGGAGGCGGTGTCGCAGCTGCTGCGCGACGCGGGCGCGGACCTGACCGGCGACGTGCGCCTGGGCGAGGGGTTCGCCGACCCGGACCGGGCCGACCAGCTGCGCCGCGTGGTCACCGAGCTGCTGCCCGCCGGGGTCCAGCTGCCCACGGCGGCCGACCCGGGCACCCTCGCCGGCGGCCTGATCGGCCCGCTGTCCCTGCTCAACCCGCAGACCGGGCAGCCGCAGACCGGTGACCCGGAGCGGGCTGCCGCGTTCTCGGGGCTGTCCGAAGGCGGCTTCGCCACCGCCTCGCCGGGGTTGCGGCCCGCGCAGCTGGCGGTGGTGCTGACCGGCGGTCGCATCGAGGGCGACAGCGCCGGGGACAAGGCGGCGACGCTGGCCCGGTTCGCCACCCAGATCGACCGCGCCGGGCAGGGCGCCGTGCTGGCCGGCGAGCTCGGTTCGGCCGACGGCACCGGGCCGGTCGGCGTGGTGCGGGCCGACCCGTCGATCGCGTCGAACCTGTCCACCGTGGACAACGCCGACAGCGCCTCGGGCCGGGTGGCGATCGTGATGGCCCTGCGCGAGCAGGCCGACCGGCAGGCGGGTCACTACGGAGTGGCGAGCAGCGCACAGGGACCGGTGCCGAGCACCCGCGGCTGAGCGGATCGGAGATCATCCGCCCGGATGGCGGTTGACCAGGACCTTCGGCGGTGGATCAGCAGTGGGGGTCACGGTGCGCGGCTCGGCTGACGTGCGTTAGGCTGGAATTCCGTGGGAGCGACGGATCCAGCCGTCCTGCCAGTGCAGAAATCCAGCCAGGCGACGGCTTGACCACGGGGAGCATTTGTTGGCGCCGCAAGCACGCACGATCAAGCACGTGTTCGTCACGGGAGGCGTTGCCTCCTCGTTGGGCAAGGGACTCACGGCCTCCAGCCTGGGCGAATTGCTGACCTCCCGCGGTCTGCGGGTGACGATGCAGAAGCTCGACCCCTACCTGAACGTCGACCCGGGAACGATGAACCCGTTCCAGCACGGCGAGGTGTTCGTCACCGAGGACGGTGCGGAGACCGACCTCGACATCGGGCACTACGAGCGGTTCCTGGACCGCGACCTGACCCGCAACGCCAACGTGACGACCGGCCAGGTGTACTCCGCGGTCATCGCCAAGGAGCGCCGCGGTGAGTACCTGGGCGACACGGTCCAGGTCATCCCGCACATCACCGACCAGATCAAGGCGCGGATCCGCGCGATGGCCGAGCCCGACGAGGACGGCCGCACCCCCGACGTGGTGATCACCGAGGTCGGCGGCACCGTCGGCGACATCGAGTCGCTGCCGTTCCTGGAGGCCTGCCGCCAGGTCCGCCACGACGTCGGCCGGGACAACTGCTTCTTCCTGCACGTCTCGCTGGTGCCGTACCTGGCGCCGTCGGGCGAGCTGAAGACCAAGCCGACCCAGCACTCGGTGGCCGCGCTGCGCAACATCGGCATCCAGCCCGACGCGCTGGTGTGCCGCTCCGACCGGGACCTGCCGGAGGACCTCAAGCGCAAGATCGCGCTGATGTGCGACGTCGACACCGACGGCGTGGTGGCCTGCCCGGACGCGCCGTCGATCTACGACATCCCGCGCGTGCTGCACAGCGAGGGCTTGGACGCCTACATGGTGCGGCGGCTCGGCCTGCCGTTCCGCGACGTGGACTGGTCGGTGTGGGGCGACCTGCTGGACCGGGTGCACAACCCGTCCGAGAAGGTGCGCATCGCGCTGGTCGGCAAGTACGTCGACCTGCCCGACGCCTACCTGTCGGTGACCGAGGCGCTGCGCGCCGGTGGTTTCGCGCACCGCGCCAAGGTGGAGATCACCTGGGTCGGGTCGGACACCTGCGAGACCGATTCCGGTGCCGCGCAGGCGCTGTCCGGCATGGACGGCGTGATGATCCCCGGCGGCTTCGGCGTGCGCGGCATCGAGGGCAAGCTCGGCGCCATCCGCTACGCCCGCACCCACGGCATCCCGGCGCTCGGGTTGTGCCTGGGCCTGCAGTGCATGGTGATCGAGGCGGCCCGGTCGCTGGCCGGGCTGGAGCAGGCCAACTCCGCGGAGTTCGAGGAGTCCTGCAAGCACCCGGTGATCAGCACCATGGCCGACCAGACCGACGTGGTCTCCGGTGACCGGGACATGGGCGGCACCATGCGCCTGGGCTCCTACCCGGCGAAGCTGCGCGCCGACTCGATCGTGGCCGAGGCCTACGGTTCGACCGAGGTGGACGAGCGGCACCGCCACCGCTACGAGGTGAACAACGCCTACCGCGACCGGCTGAGCAAGGCCGGCCTGGTGTTCTCCGGCACCTCGCCGGACGGCCGCTTGGTGGAGTTCGTGGAGCTGGCGCGCGAGGAGCACCCGTTCTTCGTGGGCACGCAGGCGCACCCGGAGCTGAAGAGCCGTCCGACGCGTCCGCACCCGCTGTTCGCCGCGTTCGTGAAGGCCGCGCTGGACTACCGCGCCGCCGAGCGGCTGCCGGTCGAGTTCGAGCCGGTCGAGGAGCCCGCGCCGAGCGCGTGACCCGCTGATCGTCGAAGCGCCGCCTGGTCGTGTCCGGACCGGGCGGCGCTTCGCCGTTCGCGGGGTGCGTTGTCCTCGACGTTCGCCGGGGCGTGCCGGTCGGCTCTAGGGTGGGCGGGTGGACATGACGGGAAGCGGTGTCGCGCGCACCAACGGCGAGCACGAGTTCACCACCCTGGCCAGCGAGGACGTCTACGTCGGCAAGATCCTCGCGTTGCGGGCCGACGAGGTCGGGATGCCCGGTGGCGGGCATGCGCGGCGCGAGGTCGTCGAGCACCTCGGTGCGGTGGCCGTGGTCGCGATCGACGAGCAGGACCAGGTGGTGCTGCTGCACCAGTACCGCTACCCGGTGGGGCGGCGGCTCTGGGAACTGCCCGCGGGTTTGCTGGACGTCGCCGGGGAGGACCCGGTGCGGACCGCGCAGCGGGAGCTGGTCGAAGAGGCCGGGGTCGCCGCGGCGGACTGGTCGGTCCTGGTGGACGTCGTGTCCTCGCCCGGCTTCACCGACGAGAGCATCCGGATCTTCCTGGCCACCGGACTGTCCGATGTGGACCGGCCGGAGGCGGTGGGGGACGAGGAGGCCGATCTGGTGATCCGGCGCGTGCCGTTCGCCGAAGCGGTCGACATGGTGCTTGCCGGGGAGATCGTGAACGCTCCGACGGTGTCGGGGCTGCTCGCCGCCCGAGCGGTGCGCGACGGTGCTCGTTCGGCCCGGCCCGTCGACGCCGAGTGGACGGACCGGCCGCAGCGGTTCCGCCGCCGGTTGTCCCGGTGAAGGGGCTCGAAGAACTGCCGTCCGAGCTGCGCGAAGCGATCGGCGGCTACCTCGACCACCTCGCGGTGGAGCGCGGGACCGCGCGCAGCACGCTGGACTCCTACGCCCGGGATCTGCGCCGGTACGGGGAATTCCTGGTCGGTGCGGGGATCTCCGGGCTCGCCGAAGTGCGCACCCAGCACCTCTCGGACTTCCTGGCCGAACTCCGGGAAGGCACCGAGGAGCGGCCGCCGCTCGCGTCGTCGTCGGCGGCGCGGGCTCTGGTCGCGGCTCGCGGGCTGCACAAGTTCGCGTACGCCGAGGGGAAGCTCGCGGTCGACGTGGCGCGCGAGGTCGCGCCGCCGAGCCTGCCGAAGCGGTTGCCGAAAGCGCTGTCCATCGGCGACGTCGGGACGCTGCTCGAGCACGCCGGGGGAGACGACGCCAAAGGGCTGCGGGACCAGGCGCTGCTGGAACTGCTGTACTCGACCGGCGCGCGGATCTCCGAAGCCGTCGGCCTGGACCTCGACGACGTCGACCGCACCGACCGCACCGTTCGGCTCGACGGCAAGGGCGGTCGCCAGCGGCTGGTGCCGGTCGGTCGTCCAGCGCTGGAAGCGCTCGACGCCTACTTGGTGCGCGCGCGGCCCGCGCTGGTCGCGCGGGGGCGGGGAAGCGCGGCGATCTTCGTGAACTCGCGCGGTGGCAGGCTTTCCCGGCAGAGCGCGTGGAACGCGTTGAAGACCGCGGCGAAGCGCGCCGGGATCGGCGGAGATGTTTCTCCCCACGTGCTGCGGCATTCCTTCGCCACGCACTTGATGGAAGGCGGCGCGGACGTCCGCGTGGTGCAGGAACTGCTCGGCCACGCCTCGGTGACCACGACCCAGGTCTACACGCTGGTCACCGTGAACGCGCTGCGCGAGGTCTACGCGACGGCCCACCCCCGCGCACACGCTTCGGGGTGAGTTGAGCGCGTTGCGGGTGCGGCGCGGGCGCATTGGCGGTAGACGTTGATCACACGGAGATCACAAAGAACTTCGGACACCTCGGCGAGGCACGTTGCCGCTGGTCGTGAATGCCACTTAGGCTGCCGTTGATCGCCACCGGTACAAAAGGAGTCTGATCGCCATGTCGCTACCGCAGCCCGCCGCCGACGGGCGGTCCCGGGGCGCGGTCGACCTGAGCATCGCCCCCGAGACGACGGGACACGCGGACGGCGCTGGTCTGGCGCCGAATTCCCGCGATCTCGGCCCCACCGGTCGACCGCTCCGGCGCATCCCGGAACCGCCGCTGCTGGACCGGCACGGTCCCGCCGCCGTGCTCGCGATGTGCAACCAGAAGGGCGGGGTGGGCAAGACCACGTCCACCATCAACCTCGGTGCATCCCTGGCGGAGTACGGACGCCGGGTGCTGCTGGTGGACTTCGATCCGCAGGGCGCGCTCTCGGTCGGCCTTGGCGTCCAGCCCCACCAGCTGGACCAGACGATCTACAACGTGATCATGGAGCGCTCGGTCAACGTCCAGGACGTGGTGCGCCGGACCACCGTCGAGGGCATGGACCTGCTGCCCAGCAACATCGACCTGTCCGCGGCCGAGGTGCAGCTGGTGGCCGAGGTCGGCCGGGAGCAGACCCTGCACCGGGTGCTCTACCCCGCGCTGGCCGACTACGACTACATCCTGGTGGACTGCCAGCCGTCGCTGGGCCTGCTGACGGTCAACGCGCTGGCCGCCGCCGACGGCGTGATCATCCCGCTGGAGTGCGAGTTCTTCAGCCTGCGCGGGGTGGCGCTGCTGATCGACACCATCGAGAAGGTGCGGGAGCGGCTGAACCCGAAGCTGGAGATCAGCGGAATACTGGCCACCATGTTCGACCCGCGCACGCTGCACTCCCGCGAGGTCATGGCGCGCGTGGTGGAGGCGTTCGGCGACGTCGTGTTCGACTCGGTGATCAACCGCACGGTCCGGTTCCCGGAGACCACGGTCGCCGGGGAGCCGATCACCAGGTGGGCGCCGCGCTCGGCCGGGGCCCAGGCCTACCGGGCGCTGGCCCGCGAGGTGATCGCCAGATGACTCGGCGGGCCGCCCTGCCCGGAGCCGCCGAACTGTTCCGTACTACTGTTCCTCGAGCGGATCACGCCGCCGCACCGGAACCGGAGCCGGCCGCACCCGCCCGTTCCGGGCGGTCCGAGCGGTCCGGATCGGGTCGGCGCAAGCACGACGCGAAGATCACCGTGTACGTCTCCGACGAGGAGTTGCTGGGCTTGGAGCAGGCGCGACTGGCATTGCGGGCCGACCACGGCATCGCCGTGGACCGGGGTCGAGTGGTGCGGGAAGCGGTTGCGCTGGTGCTGGCCGACCTCGACGAGCGGGGTGCTGATTCGGAGCTGGTCCGCCGCCTGCGGGAGTCCGGCGAGTGACCGAACCCGCTGCCGAGGAGGAGCAGGTACCCGGGGATTCCGGCAGCAGCGGCAAGTTCACCGTCCGCCTGGAGAACTTCGAAGGCCCCTTCGACCTGCTGCTGCAGCTGATCTCGCAGCACCAGCTGGACGTCACCGAGGTGGCGTTGCACAAGGTCACCGACGAGTTCATCGCCTACACCCGAGCGCTGGGCGAGCAGTGGGACCTCGACGAGACCACCGAGTTCCTGCTGATCGCTGCGACCCTGCTCGACCTCAAAGCGGCCCGGCTGCTGCCCGCGGCCGACGTGGAGGACGAGGCCGACCTGGCGCTGCTGGAAGCTCGCGACCTGCTGTTCGCGCGGCTGCTGCAGTACCGCGCGTACAAGCAGGTGGCGGCGCTGTTCGGCGAGCTCGAAGCCGGGGCGCTGCGGCGCTACCCGCGCTCGGTGTCGTTGGAGGAGCGCTTCGAGAACCTGCTGCCGGAAGTGCAGATCGGGGTCGAGGCGCAGCGGTTCGCCGAGGTCGCGGCCGCGGTGTTCCGGCCGAAGCCGCCGCCCACCGTGTCGCTGGACCACATCCACCAGCACGGGGTTTCGGTCCGCGAGCACGCGGCGCTGCTGCGGGTGCGGTTGGCGGAGAAGGGCAGCGCCACCTTCCCGGAGCTGACCTCGGACTGCGGGCACACCGTCGAGGTGGTGGCCAGGTTCTTGGCGCTGCTGGAGCTCTACCGCGAGAAGGTGCTGCAGTTCGAGCAGGAGACGCCGCTGGGCGAACTGGTCGTGCGGTGGGTGGGCGGCAGCGTCGACCAGGCGAAGGTCGATGCCGAGGCGCAGCGCGCCAGCGCAGAGGAAGAGGAGTACGGATGAGCGGCGAGTTGGAGCCGCAGCCCGCGGTCGAGGACGCGGCCGAGCCCGTGGCGGAGCCCGCGGTCGAGCCCGAAACGCCGGGTGAGGCGGAGGCCGGCGACGAGGCGATCGAGACTTCGAGCGCACCGGACCTGACGTCCGATGACGCGCTCGACGCCGCGCTGGAGGCGTTGCTGCTGGTGGTGGACGTGCCCGCCGGTGAGGAACTGCTGGCCGACACCCTGGAGCAGCCGGTCCGGCGGATCCGCCAGGCGCTGCGGCGGCTGTCCGAGAGCTACGCCGAAGCCGAGCGCGGCATCGACCTGCGCCGCGTCGGCGACGGGTGGCGGTTCTACACGCGGGAGACCTACGCGCCCTACGTCGAGCGCTACCTGCTCGACGGGCAGCGCTCGAAGCTGACCCGCGCCGCGCTGGAGACGCTGGCCGTCATCGCCTACCGGCAGCCCGTGACCCGCTCGCGGGTGGCGGCCGTACGGGGTGTGAACGTCGACGGCGTCATCCGTACCCTGGTGGGGCGCGGCCTTATCGAAGAGGCCGGGACCGACCCGGAGACGGGCGGCAACCTGTACTGCACGACGGAGCTGTTCCTGGAGCGGCTGGGCCTGTCGTCGCTGAAGGATCTGCCGCCGCTCGCCCCATTGCTGCCCGAAGTGGATTCGATCGATGACGTCTGAGAACCGCCCGTCCAACGCCGCCGAGGAAGGCGTGCGCCTGCAGAAAGTGCTGTCCCAGGCCGGTGTGGCCTCGCGGCGCGCGGCCGAGGAGATGATCGTCGAGGGGCGCATCGAGGTCAACGGCGAGGTCGTCATGGAACTCGGTCGCCGCGTCGACCCGGCGACCGCGGTGATCCACGTCGACGGCAGCCGGATCATGGTCAACAACAACCTGACCCACCTGCTGCTCAACAAGCCGCGCGGCATCCTGTGCACCATGTCCGACGACAAGGGGCGCCCGTGCATCGGTGACTACCTGCGGGAGCGCGAGGGCAAGCTGTTCCACGTCGGGCGGCTGGACCAGGACACCGAGGGCCTGCTGCTGATCACCAACGACGGCGAGCTGGCCAACCGGCTGATGCACCCGTCCTACCAGGTGCGCAAGACCTACATGGCCGAGGTCATCGGCCCGGTCCCGAAGGAGCTGGGCCAGCAGCTGCGCGACGGCGTGGAGCTGGAGGACGGTCTGGTGAAGGTGGACCGCTTCAAGGTCGTCGACACCAACCAGAACCGCGCGCTGGTCGAGATCGTGCTGCACGAGGGCCGCAACCGCATCGTGCGCCGACTGCTCAAGCACGTCGGTCACCCGGTGCAGCGCCTGGTGCGCACCCGCATCGGCGACGTCCGCCTGACCACGGAGCGCCAGGGCGCGATCCGTCCGCTCAACCAGCAGGAAGTCGGCTCGCTGTACCGCATCGTCGGCATGTGATCCGCGCAGTGCAAGAGGCCGCCGAGCTCCTCGGAGATCGGCGGCCTCTTCGCCTTCTCAGGCCTTGGGGGTGGCGGTGCGCTTGACGAACAGGCGGGCCACCGGCTCCACGACCCGAGCCGCGACCGGACCGAGGATCGCCATCAGCAGCACGTAGGCCGTGGCCAGCGCGGCCAGTTCACCGGACACCGCGCCCGAGGCCACCGCCAGTCCGGCGATGACGATGGAGAACTCACCGCGAGCCACCAGCGCGGCACCGGCCCGGGCTCGACCCATCCGGCCCACGCCCTGCATCTGCGCGGCGATCCAGCCGGTGAGGATCTTCGTCGCCGCGGTGATCACCGCCAGCGCCAGCGCCACCGGCAGCACCGGCGGGATCTCTGCGGGGTCGGTGTTCAACCCGAACACCACGAAGAACAGCGCGGCGAACAGGTCGCGCAGCGGCTCCAGCATCCGGGTGGCGTTCGCCGCGGTCGAACCGGAGATCGCGATGCCCAGCAGGAACGAGCCGACCGCGGCCGAGACCTGCAGCTCGGAGGCGATGCCTGCGACCAGCAGGGCCGAACCCAGCAGCCGCAGCAGGAAGACCTCGGGGTCCGGGCTGTCGATCAGCGCTGAGACGTACTTGCCGAACTTCAGCGCGATCACCAGCACCAGGGTGATCACCACCAGCGACACCCCGACCGCGGTGAGCCCGCCGAGGAAGCTGACCCCGGCCAGCAGGGCGGTCAGGATGGGCAGGTAGACGGCCATCGCCAGGTCTTCGAAGACCAGGATCGACAGGATCACCGGAGTTTCCCGGTTGCCCAGTCGACCCAGGTCCCCGAGGACCTTCGCGACGATGCCGGACGAGGAGATGTAGGTGACACCGGCCATGGTCAGCGCGCCGATCGGGCCCCAGCCCAGCATCAGCGCGACCACCGCGCCGGGAATCGCGTTGAGCGCGATGTCGATCAGGCCCGCTAACCACGAGCGGCGCAGCCCGGTGACCAGTTCGCCCGCGGAGTACTCCAGACCCAGCAGCAGCAGGAGGAGGACCACGCCGATCTCGGAGGCCAGGTGGGTGAACGGTTCTATGCCGTGGAGCGGGACCAGCCCACCCGTGCCGAACGCGAGTCCGCCCAGCAGGTAGAGCGGGATCGGGGAAACCCCGATTTTCCAGGCGAGCCTGCCGAGCACGCCGAGACCGAAGAAAACCGCGCCGAGCTCGATCAACGAGATCGCCGTGTCGTGCACCGTGGTGTTTCCTCTCGCGTGTTACTGCGTATGGAGTTGTCCTGTGGGATCAGCACGCGCGGAACGCCGTTGGCCACGCGTGTCCCGGTCGGTGACCGGGAAGGCGGAGCGGGCTGGGATCAGCCCTTCTCCAGGATTTCGCTGGCCGCCTTCAGGCCCGTGCTGGTGCCCACGACGACGACCAGGTCGCCGCCGGCGAACTCGAAGTCCGGGCGGGGCGAGGCGTGCACGGTGCCGTCGCGGACCACCGCGACGATCGACACCGACGTGCGGGTGCGCATCTCGGTGTCGCCGAGGCTGCGGCCGTCGTAGGGCGAACCCGGTGCGAGCGGCAGCTGCCAGGTGGTGACCCCGGTGACCTCGCGCTGCTGTTCGGAGAGCTTCGCGACCAGCTGCGGAGCGCCCAGCAGGTTCGCCAGTGCGCTGGTCTCGGCGGTGGTCAGGTCGACCGAGGCGGCGACCTTGTCCGGGTCTTCGTGGTCGGAGACGATCAGCTCGAACCGGCCGTCCCGGTAGGTGATCACACCGATGCGGTGGCCGGAGCGGGTGGTGAAGTCCTGCTGCGTGCCGAGTCCCGGCAGCGGAGTCACTGTTACGTCCACCCATCCACCATATTCGGTGATCCATCCCTTTCGTCCGCCAGTTCGGGTGGATCGGGATGCGATTGGGACCCGTGGCCGGGGACCAGGCAGAATGGACGGTTGGTCCGGCCGCTGGCCGGGTGCGGCGACGAGCAGGAGGAAGAGCACGTGGCACACGCCAAGCTCCGCGGTGTGGTGGCCCTCGACGGTCCGTCGGGCACCGGCAAGTCGACGGTGTCGCGCAAGTTGGCGTCGGCGCTGGGGGCGATCTACCTCGACACCGGTGCGATGTACCGCGCCGTGACGCTGGCCGTGCTGCGCGCGCAGGTCGAGCCGTCGGACGTGGCCGAGGTCGTGCGGGTGGTGCGCGCGGCTGAGCTGACCATGGGCACCGACCCGGAGCGGCCCTCGGTGCTGCTCGACGGTCAGGACGTCGGCCAGGAGATCCGCGGTCCCGAGGTGACCGGCGCGGTGTCGGCGGTGTCCGCGGTCGCCGAGGTGCGGGACCAGCTGGTCGCGCTGCAGCGCGAGCTGATCGGCCAGGCGCTGTCCGAGCCCGGCGGCATCGTGGTCGAAGGCCGCGACATCGGCACCGTCGTGGTGCCCGACGCCGGGCTGAAGGTCTACCTGACGGCTTCCTCGTCCGCCCGCGCTCAGCGGCGCACCGCACAGGACGTCTCCGAGGGCCGGACCGGCGACCTGGACCGCACGCACGCCGACGTGCAGCGCCGGGACGCGTTGGACTCCGGGCGCAAGGTGGCGCCACTGCGCAAGGCGGATGACGCGCTGGAGCTGGACACCACTGAACTGGACGTGGCGGGCGTGCTCGAGCAGCTGCACAAGCACGTCGAGAGCCGCGGCCTGCTGACCGACGGGGGACCGGCATGAGCGATCAGACCCTGCCCGAGGGCGCCTCGCCCCGGATGCACCGGTTCGGCCAGTGGATCTCGCGGCGGATCGTGCGGATTCCCTTCCGGGTGCACGTCCACGGGGTCGAGCGGATCCCGCGCACCGGCCCGGTGGTGATGGTGGCCAACCACAGCTCGCTGCTGGACGGGCCGCTGCTGATCGGAATGCTGCCGCGCAACGCGGTGTTCCTGATCAAGCAGGAGATGTTCAAGGGCCCGCTGGGCTGGTTCCTGCGCCAGATCGGGCAGATCGGGGTGCGGCGCGGTGAAGCCGACCGCACGCCGCTGCTGACCGCGGTGCGGGTCCTCAAGGCGGGCGGGCTGGTCGGGGTGTTCCCCGAAGGCACCCGCGGGTCCGGTGACGTGGAGAACGCGCAGCACGGCGCGGCCTGGTTGGCGCGGGCCTCCGGTGCCCAGGTGCTGCCGGTCGCCGTCCGGGGCACGCGGCGTCCGGAAGGGCGGGGCCGTAGGCTTCTGCCCAGGATCGACGTGCTGTTCGGCGAGCCGGTCGCGCTGCCCGCAGGCAAGGGCCGCACCGGCCTGGTCTCCGCGACCGAAGCGGTGCGCAACGAACTGGTCGAGCTGATCGCCGAACTGGACCGGCTGGTCGCCGACCACCGCGAAGACGATGTGAGAGGGAAACGAGCGTGACCGACGAGTCGCTGGAAGGCCTGGACGGCACGTGGTCCGACGAGACCGAGTGGGCCGAGTTCGACGGGGTCGCCGGCCCCGAGGACGCCGCACCGCCGGTTCCGCAGCCGGTGCTGGCCGTGGTCGGCCGCCCCAACGTGGGCAAGTCCACGCTGGTCAACCGGTTGTTGGGTCGTCGTGAGGCCGTCGTGCAGGACACCCCCGGAGTGACCCGGGACCGGGTGGCCTACGACGCGCTGTGGAACGGCCGCCGGTTCACGGTGGTCGACACCGGCGGCTGGGAGCCCGACGCCAAGGGGATGATGGCCTCGGTGGCCGCGCAGGCCGAACTGGCCATGCACACCGCTGACGCGATCCTGCTGGTGGTCGACTCCCGCGTGGGCCCGACCGAGACCGAGGAAGCCGTGGCCAAGGTGCTGCGCCGCTCCAAGCGGCCGGTGCTGCTGGCCGCGAACAAGGTCGACGACCAGCGCGGGGTGGCCGACGTGCACTCCCTGTGGTCGCTGGGCCTGGGCGAGCCGATGCCGGTCAGCGCGCTGCACGGCCGCGGCTCCGGTGACCTGCTCGACGCCGTGCTGGAGGTCTTCCCGGAGACCCCGCGGGAGGTGTT
>NZ_JBEOVY010000189.1:0-14661 GCF_040295745.1 Saccharopolyspora sp. NPDC002686 | reverse complement strand
ACTGTAAATCCCACCCACGGCGGATCACAGTTTCAATTGAAACTGTAAATCTACACCTGGCGACGAACACCGGATCAGGACCCGAACCGAACCCCGGAGAGGTGCTCCGCCGAGGGGCGGGGCCGACACGCCGGGGAGTGTCCGGTTCCGACATGCCGACGGGTGTGGACAGGTTCCGTCGCCTGTGGAGAACTTCCGCAAATTCAATGGAAATCGGACGTTCGATTTCCATTGAATTTGCGTTGGTGCGGGCGGCTGGGCGATCGGGGGTGGTGCCGGGGATGGCGTGGTTCTCGCCACCTGGGAGGGTTTGCGGGCCGCCGGCGGGCTAGTCTCGCGCTGCTGTCCGGTACCCGGTGGTTGGGACTGGAACGGTATGGAGGACGACGTGGCGATGTCTGCTGGTCGCACGGGCCCTCGGCTGCGCGTTGGAGTCATCTCCGCGGGCCGGGTGGGTGCCGTGCTGGGCGCGGCGTTGCAGCGAGCTGGGCACCAGGTGGTCGCGGTTTCCGCGGTGTCCGACGCGTCGCTGCGCCGCGCGGAGGAACTGCTGCCCGGGGTGGCCGTGCTGCCGCCCGACGAAGTCGCCAAGCAGGCAGATCTGCTGCTGCTGGCGGTCCCGGACGACACCATCGCGGGGCTGGTCCGAGGCCTGGTCGCGACCGAATCCCTGCGCGCCGGTCAGATCCTGGCGCACACCTCCGGCGCGCACGGCGTGTCCGCGCTCGCCGCGGCGGCCGAGGTCGGGGTGCTCGCGCTGGCGCTGCACCCCGCGATGACCTTCACCGGACGCCCGGAGGACGTCGAGCGCCTCAGCAACGCCTGCATGGCGGTCACCGCGTCCTCCGCGGACGAGGCCGGTTGGCACGTGGCGGAGGCGCTGGCGCTGGAGCTCGGCATGGAGCCGGTGCGGGTGCCGGAGGAGTCCCGGCGCCTGTACCACGCTGCGCTCACCCACGGCTCGAACCACCTGATCACCCTGGTCAACGAGTGCGCGGAGCTGCTGCGCAGCGCCGGTGTCGACAACGCCGACCGGGTCATGGCGCCGATCCTGTCCGCCTCGCTGGACAACGCGCTGCGCCTGGGCGACCGCGCGATCACCGGCCCGGTCATGCGCGGCGATGCGGGCACGGTCCGCGCGCACCTCGCCGCCCTGGACGAGGCGAATCCGGCCGTCCTCCCGGGCTACCGGGAAATGGCCCGGCGGACCGCGGAGCGGGCCGAGCGCGCGGGCATCCTGCGCGCCGACGGAGCCGCCGAGGTCCGCGAAGCACTGGACGAGGAGCCGTCGTGATCACGGCGCGCGAGAACGATGGAGTCGTGATGAACGCAGGTTTCGAACGCGGCGCGCTGACCGTGCACCGCGAGCCCGCCGACCTGACACGGGTCACCCGCGCGCTGCGCGCCACCGGCCGCACGGTCTACCTGGTGCCGACGATGGGCGCGCTGCACCGCGGGCACATGGAGCTGATCGAACGGGCCCGCCGCGACATCAACGGCGTGGTGGTCGTGTCGATCTTCGTGAACCCGCTGCAGTTCGGCCCGAACGAGGACTTCGACCGCTACCCGCGCAGCTTCGACAACGACCTGGCGCTGTGCCGGGAGGCCGGGGTCGAGCTGGTCTTCGCGCCGTCGGTCGAGACGATGTACGGCGACGACCCGCAGATCACCGTCCACTCCGGACCGCTCGGCGAGGAGCTGGAGGGCGCCGCCCGGCCGGGGCACTTCGACGGCATGCTCACCGTGGTCCTGAAGCTGCTCAACATCGTGCGCCCGGACATCGCGTTCTTCGGCGAGAAGGACTACCAGCAGCTGGTGCTGATCCGCCGGATGGCGCGCGAGCTGAACCTGGAACCGCTGATCCAGGGCATCCCCACCGTGCGGGAAGCGGACGGCCTGGCGCTGTCCTCCCGCAACGCCTACCTCAGCGACGAGCAGCGCGACGCCGCGCTGGTGATCTCGGCGGCCCTGACCGCCGCGACGTTCGCCGCTTCCAACGGGCCCGACGCGGTGCTGCAGGCCGCGCGCGAGGTCCTGGCCACCGAGCCGTCGGTGGAGCTCGACTACCTGGAGCTGCGCGGCACCGAGCTCGGCCCGGTCCCGGACGAGGGCGAGGCGCGGCTGCTGGTGGCGGCCCGCGTCGGCACCACCAGGCTGATCGACAACGCGCTGGTGCTGCTGAACAAGCAGAACTGACAGGCCGACGGCGCGGGTGCCTCGGCATCGCGCAAGATACGTCGGGACGATGCGGTATCGGCAGTAGGAGGTTCTGCGATGTTCCGCACCATGTTGAAGTCCAAGATCCACCGCGCCACGGTGACCCAGGCCGACCTGCACTACGTCGGCTCGGTGACCGTGGACGCCGACCTGATGGACGCCGCCGACCTGCTCGAGGGCGAGCAGGTGGCGATCGTGGACGTCACCAACGGCGCCCGCCTGGAGACCTACGTGATCACCGGTGAGCGCGGGTCCGGCGTGATCGGCATCAACGGCGCCGCCGCGCACCTGATCGAGCCCGGTGACCTCGTGATCCTGATCTCCTACGGCGTGATGGACGAGCTGGAAGCGCGCTCGATCCGGCCGAAGGTGATCTTCGTGGACGCCGACAACAAGATCCTCGAGTCCGGCGACCAGCCGGGCGTCGCACCGGAGGGCTCCGGCCTGATCAGCGCGGCGGTTCCGGCGGAGGCGCCCGCCGAGACCGACGACGCGGCCAAGCTCGACGCCCTCCTGCAGCAGCCCGAGCACTGATCGACCGGGAACCCGGAAGGAACGGACTGAGACGGTGCTGCTGGCCATCGACGTCGGGAACACGAACATCGTGCTGGGCCTCTACGACGTGGAGTCGGCGAGTCCCGACATCGCCTCGAGCCTGGTCCACGACTGGCGGATGCGCACCGAACCGCGGATGACCGCGGACGAGATGGCGCTGACCATGCGCGGTCTGCTCGGCGAGCACGCGGACCGGATCACCGGCATCGCGGCGCTGTCCACGGTGCCCGCCCTGCTGCGCGAACTGCGCGTCATGCTCGCCAAGTACTGGAACGACGTGCCGCGCGTGGTGGTGGAACCGGGCGTGCGCACCGGGGTTCCGCTGCTGGTGGACAACCCGAAGGAGGTCGGCGCGGACCGGGTGATCAACACCCTCGCCGCGCACCACCTGCACGCCACGAACTGCGTGGTGGTCGACTTCGGCACGTCGACCAACATCGACGTGATCTCGGCGAAGGGCGAGTTCCTGGGCGGGGCGTTCGCGCCCGGCATCGAGATCTCCCTGGACGCGCTGGCCTCCCGCGCCGCGCAGCTGCGCAAGGTGGAGCTGGTCCGCCCGCGCTCGGTGATCGGCAAGAACACCGTGGAATGCCTGCAGTCCGGCATCCTCTACGGCTTCGTCGGCCAGGTCGACGGTCTGGTCCGCCGCATCATCGCGGAGCTCGAGGCCACCCACGGCGGCCCCACCACGGTCCTGGCCACCGGAGGTCTGGCCCCGCTGGTGGTGGCGGAATCGAGCACCATCACCCACCACGTCCCGGACCTGACCCTGCTGGGGCTCCGCCTGGTCTACGACCGCAACTTCGGCTGAAAAGCGCGAACTGCCACGGTACGAGCCCTCCTCATCCGGGGGAGAACCGCGAACCGTACCCTTGGTGCTCGTGACTGAGGATCGTTCCATTCCCCCGGCAACCAGCGATGACGGCGTCGACGACCTGCCGGAGCAGATGCGGGTCCGGCGGGAGAAGCGCGAGCGCTTGCTCGACGCCGGAATCGACCCCTACCCGGTGACCTTGCCCATCACGCACGGCCTGGCCGAGGTCCGCGCCGCCCACCAGGGGCTGGAGCCGGACACCGCCACCGGCGAGCAGGTCGGCGTCGTCGGCCGCGTGATGTTCCTGCGCAACACCGGCAAGCTCTGCTTCGCCACGCTGCGGGCCGGCGACGGCACCGAGCTGCAGGCGATGCTCAGCCTCAAGCAGGTCGGCGAGGACGCGCTGGCGACCTGGAAGGCCGAGGTGGACCTCGGCGACTTCGTCTTCGTGCGCGGCGAGGTGATCACCTCCCGCCGCGGCGAGTTGTCCGTGATGGCCGATGAATGGCGAATGGCGTCGAAGTCGCTGCGCCCGCTCCCGGTCATGCACAAGGAACTCGGCGAGGAAATGCGGGTTCGGCAGCGCTATGTCGACCTGATCGTCCGAAAGCAGGCCGCGGAGACCGTGCGCACCCGTGCCGCGGTGCAGCGCTCGTTGCGGGATTCCTTCGAAGGGCGCGGTTACATCGAGGTGGAAACCCCGATGCTGCAGACCTTGCAGGGCGGTGCCGCGGCTCGTCCGTTCGTGACGCATTCGAACGCCTTCGACATGGATCTGTTCCTGCGGATCGCGCCGGAGTTGTACCTGAAGCGTTGCGTGGTCGGCGGGATCGAGAAGGTTTTCGAGATCAACCGGAACTTCCGCAACGAGGGGAGTGATTCTTCCCACTCCCCGGAGTTCGCCATGTTGGAGTTCTACCAGGCGTACGCCGATTACAACGACATGGCCGACCTGACCCGCGCGGTGATCCAGGAAGCGGCGGAGAAGGTCACCGGTTCGCAGGTCGTCACCTGGTTCGACGGAACGGAGTACGACCTCTCCGGTGAGTGGACGTCCTTGCGGATGTACGACTCGCTGTCCGAAGCGCTCGATTCGGAGATCACCCCGGAAACTCCGGTCGAGGTGCTGCGCAAGCACGCCGACTCGCACGGATTGCAGACCGATCCGGCGAACGGTCACGGAAAGCTCGTGGAAGAGCTGTGGGAGCACTTGGTCGGCGATCATTTGACCGCTCCCACGTTCGTGCGCGACTTCCCGGTGGAGACCTCGCCGCTGACCCGCCAGCACCGGGAGCAGCCGGGCATGGCGGAGAAGTGGGACCTCTACGTCCGCGGGTTCGAGCTGGCCACCGGCTACTCGGAACTCGTCGACCCGGTGGTGGAGCGCGCTCGCCTGGAGGAACAGGCCAAGCTCGCCGCCGCCGGCGACGACGAGGCGATGCCGATCGACGAGGACTTTCTGCGCGCGCTCGAGTACGGAATGCCGCCGAGCGGTGGCGTCGGAATGGGTATCGACCGGTTGTTGATGGCGTTGACCGGCCTCGGTATCCGGGAGACGATCCTGTTCCCGCTGGTCCGCCCCGAATGACCCGATCAGGGTGGCGGTGGCGAATTTTCCGGCTGAGATGAGTGCATTGCTGGAGTTGCTGCGCTAACCTGACCTCAGAATGTTTCGGTGACGGCTTTTGGAGTACTCGCGGGGGAGTTCCCGCTCCCAGCAGTTCGTGCTGTCCCGTTCCTGGCACATTTTGCTCTTCCGGGGAGGACTTCGAAGATGGCGCAGAAGGTCACTGTCACCCTTGTCGACGATCTGGACGGCGGTCAGGCCGACGAAACCGTCGAGTTCGGTTTGGACGGTGTGGCGTACCAGATCGACCTTTCCGCGGACAATGCCGGTGAGCTGCGGGACGCGCTGGCGAACTACGTCTCCAACGCGCGTCGCGCGGGCGGTCGCAAGAAGCCGGGTCCGCGTCCGGGTTCTGGTGGCGGGCGCGCTGCCGCCGGCGGTTCCACGAGTGCTGATCGCGAGCAGAACCAGGCCATTCGGGAATGGGCGCGCAAGCGCGGCCTGAAGGTCTCCGACCGTGGTCGTATCCCGGCGGACATCGTCGAGCAGTACCACCAGGCGAACTGACGCAGAAGCGAATTCGTTTCCGCGGCGCGCCGCACTCAGCAACGCGAGGGGCGTTTACCCGGCAAAGCACCGGGTGAACGCCCCTCGTTGCGTTCGGATAACGCTATTCAACGCAAATCCCGCCGAAAAGCGGGATGATCATTTCGGCGGGCTTTTCCCGCGGACCGCCTCCCGGCCGGTGTGACGGCGGACATCTCGACCCGCTCTGGGCTAGAAGCTTAGGTGCGCCTAACCTGACTACCGATCAGGTGATCCGGGACGAGGGAGCGGGACGTGAGTGGCAGCTTGGCCGTCGACGGTCCACGCGCGGCCGACCAGGCCGCCGCGGGCGGTGCCCGGATGCGCGAACGCCGCCGCCGTCGGCTCCTCGGCATCGCCGTCCTGCTGGCAGCCCTGCTGGTCAGCTGCGTGCTCAGCGTCGTGGTCGGCGCCAAGACGATCCCGCTGGGCGAGGTGTGGAGCGGGCTGTTCGCGCCGACCGGCACCGAGAACGACCTGATCATCCGCGAGCTCCGGGTGCCGCGCACCGTCGTCGGCGTGCTGGCCGGTGCTGCGCTGGGCCTGGCCGGGGCGCTGATGCAGGGCCACACCCGCAACCCGATCGCCGACCCCGGCATCCTCGGCATCACCCAGGGCGCGGCGCTGGCCGTGGTCCTGGCCGTCTACACCTTCGGCGTCACGACGCTGCTCGGCTTCATCTGGTTCGGCTTCGCCGGCGCGGTGCTGGGCGCGCTGGCCGTGTTCGCGATCGGCTCGCTCGGCCGCGGCGGGCCCACCCCGGTGACCTTGGCGCTGGCCGGTACCGCGATCAGCTTCCTGCTGCAGGCGATCACCTCGGCGCTGGTGCTCACCGACCAGCAGACGATGGACACCTACCGGTTCTGGAAGGTCGGTTCGATCGCGGTCAACGACCCCGCCGTGATCCCGCAGGTGCTGCCGTTCGTGCTGGTCGGGATCGTGCTGGCGCTGACCAACGCCAGCGGGCTGAACGCGCTGTCGCTCGGCGAGGACGTCGCCCGCTCGCTGGGGCACCGGGTGCAGTGGTCGCGCCGGGCCGGGATCGCCGGGATCGCGGTGCTGGTCGGCAGCGCGGTCGCGATCTGCGGGCCGATCGGCTTCGTCGGGCTGATCGTGCCGCACGTGGCCAGGTTCTTCACCGGTGCCGACTACCGCTGGCTGCTGCCGTTCGCCGGGCTGCTGGGCGCCTCGCTGGTGCTGCTGGCCGACGTGCTCGGGCGCCTCGTGGCGCGGCCGTCCGAGGTGCAGGTCGGGGTGATGCTGGCGATGGTCGGCGCCCCGTTCTTCATCGCGCTCGTGCGCCGCAGGAAGATGGTGCGGTTGTGACCCAGGTGGTGGAAGGACCGATCGCCGGGCGGCGTCCGGCGCGGCTCGGCCCGTTCTCCGGGGTGCTGCGCTGGCGACCGCTGGTGGCGCTGCTCGGCGGGCTGGTGCTGCTGCTGGCGGTGTTCGTGCTCAACGTCGGGCTCGGCGAGTACCAGATCAGCCCGGCCGAGGTGCTGCGGACGCTGGTCGGCGACGGCGACCGGGCGCAGCAGATCATCATCTGGGAGCTGCGGATGCCCAGGTCGCTGACCGCGCTGCTGGTCGGCGCCGCGCTGGGCCTGTCCGGCGCGCTCATGCAGACCCTCGCCCGCAACCCGCTGGCCAGCCCGGACATGCTCGGCATCACCGCAGGCGCGGGCACCGCGGCGACCGTGGTGATCGTGCTCGGCGGCACCGCGGGCAGCCTCGCCGGCGCGCTGGCCGACTACGGCCTCCCGCTCGTCGCGCTCGCGGGCGGGCTGCTCACCGGCTTGGCGGTCTACGCGCTGTCCAACCGGCGCGGCGTGGACTCCTACCGGTTGGTGCTGGTCGGCGTCGGGGTCAGCGCCCTGGCCGGCAACACCACCTACTGGCTGCTGACCGTCGGCGACGTCAACGAGGCGGGCCGGGCGCTGGTGTGGCTGACCGGCAGCCTCAACGCGCGCGGCTGGGAGCACGTGGTGCCCACGGCGATCGCGCTGGTCGTGCTGGTCCCGCTGGTCCTGGCCGGTTCGCACGCGCTCGGCGCGCTGCAGTACGACGACGACACCGTGCGCGGGCTCGGCGTGCGCGCGGACCTGTCGCGCGGCCTGCTGCTGCTGGCCGCGGTGGTGCTCGCCTCGGTCGCGACCGCGGCTGCCGGGCCGATCCAGTTCGTCGCGCTGGCCACACCGCAGATCGCGCTTCGCCTGGCGCACTCCTCGCGCCCGCCGCTGGTCGCCTCGATGGTGTTCGGGGCCGCGCTGGTGGTCGGCGCGGACGTGATCTCGCGGACCGCGTTCGGCAGCTTGGAGCTGCCCGTCGGCATCGTCACCGCAATCTTGGGTGCGCCGTACCTGATCTACCTGCTCGTCCGTCGTTACCGGGAGGTTCGTGCATGACACCTCTTATGCCAACCCGAGCCCTGCTCAACCGCACCTCAGGGGACCGTGATGCAACCCAGCCACGAGAAGCCCCCAAAACGCAAGATCACTCCCGAACGCAACCACCACTGAAAATCGCGGAGAGGCGGGACAGGGCATGACCGCGTCCGCCACGTCCAGCGAGGGGACCGCCGCCGCGTCCCGGCAGCGGCTGCACGCCACCGACCTGAAGCTCGCCTACGGCGACCGGGTCATCGCCGACGGCCTGGACTTCGACGTCGTGGACGGCACGATCACCGCGGTGATCGGCCCGAACGGCTGCGGCAAGTCGACCCTGCTGCGCGCCCTCGGACGGCTGCTGCAGCCGCAGCGCGGCAGCGTGCTGCTGGACGGCAAGCAGATCCACAAGATGCCGACCCGGGAAGTCGCGAAGGTGCTCGGCCTGCTGCCGCAGTCGCCGGTCGCGCCCGAGGGCCTGACCGTCGCCGACCTGGTCGCGCGCGGGCGGCACCCGCACCAGTCCTGGTACCGGCAGTGGTCCTCCGACGACGAGTCCGCCGTCGCCGAGGCGCTGGGCATGACCGGCATCAGCGACCTCGCCGACCGCACCCTGGACGAGCTCTCCGGCGGGCAGCGGCAGCGGGCCTGGCTGTCCATGGCGCTGGCCCAGGGCACCGACCTGCTGCTGCTCGACGAGCCGACCACCTACCTCGACCTGTCCCACCAGGTGGACGTGCTGGAGCTGGTCGGCCGGCTGCACGACGAGAGCGGCCGCACCGTGGTGATGGTGCTGCACGACCTCAACCTCGCCGCCCGCTACGCCGACCGGCTGGTGGCGATGAAGGACGGCGCCGTCGTCGCCGAGGGAGACCCGTCCGACGTGCTCACCGAGCAGCTGCTGGCCGAGGTCTTCGGCCTCAACGCGCGCGTGATTGCTGATCCGGTGGCGGGTACCCCGATGGTGGTGCCGATCGGTGGACGCGGTGCCGGGAAGACCGACCGGCCCGCCTAGCCGCTACGGAGAGCTAGCCGGACGGCTCTCCGACATGCGTGTTCGCGCTCAGCGGACACATCCATCCGATCGGTCGAAAACGGGAATCCCGCAGGCCAGCGAGCCGTTGGTCGGGGTGCCGGACAAGAATGTGGGCAGCAGGCCGTAGCGGGCACGGACCGCGACCGGGTGGGACTACTACAGTGGTCCTCAAGAGTGCTGAACCCGTCGTGGGCATCGGCGATGCAGGAGCCGTGTCCCGCCAACGAGACCGCCGGCGCAGCAGTCAGGGAGTGCGAATGTTCGAGAGGTTCACCGACCGCGCGAGGCGGGTGGTCGTCCTGGCCCAAGAAGAGGCCCGGATGCTCAACCACAACTACATCGGCACCGAGCACATTCTCCTGGGCTTGATCCACGAGGGTGAGGGTGTCGCCGCCAAGGCGCTGGAGTCGCTGGGGATCGCGCTGGAGGGCGTGCGCCAACAGGTCGAGGAGATCATCGGCCAGGGACAGCAGGCCCCCAGCGGACACATCCCGTTCACCCCGCGGGCCAAGAAGGTGCTGGAGCTGTCGCTGCGCGAGGCGCTGCAGCTCGGCCACAACTACATCGGCACCGAGCACATCCTGCTCGGGCTGATCCGCGAGGGCGAGGGCGTCGCCGCGCAGGTGCTCGTCAAGCTCGGCGCGGACCTCAACCGGGTGCGCCAGCAGGTCCTGCAGCTGCTGTCCGGCTACCAGGGCAAGGAGCCCGCGGAGGCCGGCGGTCGCGGCGAGGGCACGCCGTCGTCGTCGCTGGTGCTGGACCAGTTCGGCCGCAACCTGACGCAGAGCGCGCGCGAGAACAAGCTCGACCCGGTCATCGGCCGGGAGAAGGAAATCGAGCGGATCATGCAGGTCCTCTCGCGGCGCACCAAGAACAACCCGGTGCTCATCGGCGAGGCGGGCGTCGGCAAGACCGCCGTCGTGGAGGGCCTGGCCCAGAAGGTCGTCAAGGGCGAGGTGCCCGAGACGCTGAAGGACAAGCAGCTCTACACGCTGGACCTGGGCTCGCTGGTCGCCGGCTCCCGGTACCGCGGTGACTTCGAGGAGCGCCTGAAGAAGGTGCTCAAGGAGATCAAGACCCGCGGCGACATCATCCTGTTCATCGACGAGATCCACACCCTGGTCGGCGCGGGCGCCGCCGAGGGCGCGATCGACGCGGCGAGCATCCTCAAGCCGATGCTGGCCCGCGGTGAGCTGCAGACCATCGGTGCGACCACGCTCGAGGAGTACCGCAAGTACGTCGAGAAGGACCCGGCCCTGGAGCGCCGCTTCCAGCCGATCCAGGTCGGCGAGCCGTCGCTGGAGCACACCGTCGAGATCCTCAAGGGTCTGCGGGACCGCTACGAGGCGCACCACCGGGTGTCGATCACCGACTCCGCGCTGGTGGCCGCGGCCAGCCTGGCCGACCGCTACATCAACGACCGCTTCCTGCCGGACAAGGCGATCGACCTGATCGACGAGGCCGGTGCCCGGATGCGCATCCGCCGCATGACCGCGCCGCCGGACCTGCGCGAGTTCGACGAGAAGATCGCCGACGTCCGCCGCGAGAAGGAGTCCGCGATCGACGCGCAGGACTTCGAGCGGGCCGCCCGCCTGCGGGACGAGGAGAAGCAGCTCCTCGGCCAGAAGGAGGAGCGGGAGAAGCAGTGGAAGGCCGGTGACCTGGACGTCGTCGCGGAGGTCGACGACGAGCAGATCGCCGAGGTGCTGGCGAACTGGACCGGCATCCCGGTCTTCAAGCTCACCGAGGAGGAGACCACCCGTCTGCTCCGCATGGAGCAGGAGCTGCACAAGCGGATCATCGGCCAGGACGACGCGGTCAAGGCCGTGTCCCAGGCGATCCGCCGCACCCGCGCCGGCCTGAAGGACCCGAAGCGCCCGTCCGGTTCGTTCATCTTCGCCGGTCCGTCCGGTGTCGGTAAGACCGAGCTGTCCAAGGCGCTGGCGGAGTTCCTGTTCGGCGACGACGACGCGCTCGTGCAGATCGACATGGGTGAGTTCCACGACCGCTACACCGCCTCGCGGCTGTTCGGCGCCCCGCCCGGGTACGTCGGCTACGAGGAGGGCGGCCAGCTCACCGAGAAGGTCCGCCGCAAGCCGTTCTCCGTGGTCCTGTTCGACGAGATCGAGAAGGCCCACCAGGAGATCTACAACACGCTGCTGCAGGTGTTGGAGGACGGCCGCCTCACCGACGGCCAGGGCCGCACGGTGGACTTCAAGAACACGGTGCTGATCTTCACCTCGAACCTCGGCACGCAGGACATCTCCAAGGCCGTCGGCCTCGGCTTCTCCAGTGGTCAGGGCGCTGAGTCCAACTACGAGCGGATGAAGTCCAAGGTCCACGAGGAGATGAAGAAGCACTTCCGGCCGGAGTTCCTGAACCGGATCGACGACGTCATCGTCTTCCACCAGCTCACCGAGCAGGAGATCATCCAGATGGTCGACCTGCTGTCGGGCCGCGTGGAGAAGGCGCTCAAGGGCAAGGACATGGCCCTGGAGCTGACCGAGAGGGCGAAGAAGCTGCTGGCCAAGCGCGGGTTCGACCCGGTGCTGGGTGCGCGGCCGCTGCGCCGGACGATCCAGCGGGAGATCGAGGACAAGCTGTCCGAGAAGATCCTGTTCGGCGAGATCCAGCCGGGCCAGATCGTGATCGTGGACGTCGAGGGCTGGGACGGCGAAGGCGCCGACGACAAGGCCCACTTCACCTTCCGCGGTGAGGCGAAGCCGTCGCTGGTCCCGGACACCCCGCCGGTCGCCGTCACGGCGAGCTCCGACGAGAAGCAGGAGGGCACGGACGAGTCCGCCTGATCCGACTGCACGCGGAAGGCCCCGCCCCCACCAGGGAGCGGGGCCTTCCGCATGCCGGGGGGCCTTCGCCGGTCAGCGCAGGCGGTGGATCTTCTCGGTGGGGGCTTCTGCGGAGATCCGGGCGAACTGGACCGTGGGGGCTTCCTCGGCCGCCGCCTCGGGTTCGCGGCGGTTGTTGCGGATGCGGACCGCCACGAAGGCGATCACCGCCAGGACCGCCAGGACCAGGACCGCCTTGGAGAAGAGGCCCGCGTACTGCTCGACGAGGTACCAGCTTTCGCCGAGGAGGTAGCCCGCGATCACGAAGACCGTGTTCCAGATCAGGCTGCCGAGGGTGGTGAACAGGGCGAACGTGCTCAGGCGCATGCGTTCGACGCCGGCCGGTAGCGAGATGAAGCTGCGGAACAGCGGGATCATGCGGCCGAAGAACACCGCCTTGACCCCGTGCTTGGCGAACCACGCCTCGGTCCGGTCGATGTCGGCGATCTTGACCAGCGGGAGCTTCGCGGCGATGGCGCGGGTGCGGTCGCGGCCCAGCGTGGCGCCGATGCCGTAGAGCGCGAGCGCGCCGATCAGCGAGCCGAGCGTGGTCCACAGGACCGCGCTGAAGATCGTCATGTTGCCCTGGCTGGCGGCGAACCCGGCCAGCGGCAGGATCACCTCGGACGGGATCGGCGGGAACAGGTTCTCCAGCGCGACGATGGCCCCGGCGCCGGGGCCGCCGAGCGCTTCCATCACGGAGATCACCCAGGCGGTGAAGCCGGTCGGTTCGGCGGAGGTGGCGGCTTGCGTCGTCAGATCCATTCGAGCGGCTCCGTGTCGGGGTCGCGGCAATAGCGGAACGGTGATCGGAAATATGTCCGTTTCACTCCATGATTCCAGCCGTTCGGAGTACTTCGGCCACGCGGCCGGTGATCTGCGACACTCCCGAGCGCAATCCCCGCGGGAGGCGCGGCCCTGCGATGGGCGCTCGGGATGGAGGTGGACCGGCGTGGCGAGCTACGCGGCACGGCGCGGCACCCGGACCGGGGCGACGATCTGGCGCGTGCGGCCGGACGGCCCGCGCAAGCAGGTCGTCCCCGACGGCGTGCTGGACCTGATGTGGTTCCGGAACCGCCTGGTGGTGGCGGGTGCCGACACCCGGGCGGTGGTCGTGGAGACCAGACCGGACGAGGTGACGTGGGGCCTCCAGCTCGCCCCGGGCGTGGCGCACGCGCTGCTGGGCGTGCCCGTCCACGAGCTGACCGACCAGCGGGTCGAGCTGTCCGAGGTCGTCGCGCTCCCGAAGCGCCGGTCGTTCGAGGCCGACCCCGGTGATGCGCTCGAGCAGGTCTTCCTCGACATGTGGGCGAGGGCCGATCCGGACTCCTCCGCCCTGCGGTTCGCAGCCTCGCTGGACCGAGCAGCTCGCGACGGCTTGAGCGTCCGAGCGACGGCGGACCTCCACGGACTCCCGGAGCGGTCGTTGCGCAGGCTCAGCAACCGGCTCTTCGGCTACGGCCCGAAGACGCTCGTGCAGATCCACCGCTTCCAGCGCGCACTCCACCTCGCGCGATCGGGGCAGTCGTTGAGCGTTGCCGCCGCGACCGCGGGCTACGTCGACCAGGCCCACTTCAACCGCGAGGCCAAGCGGCTCGCGGGGCGGACCCCCGCTGAGCTCGTGGCCGATTCGTCCAAGCCGGGCCGGGCCGCCGGGTAGCAGGCTCCTCGCATGAGCATCGACCTGGGACGTGCGAGGACGTTCATGACCTCGCACGCGAGAATCCTCGACCGGCGGCGTTTCGACGTCCTGACCACCGGCGGCGATGCCGCGCGGCAGGCGATCGTCCGAGGGCTCGACGCGTACCGCAATCCCGACGGCGGCTACGGATGGGGGCTCGAACCGGACCTCCGTGCGCCGGAGAGCCAGCCCGGAGGAGCGTTGCACGCGTTCGAAGCGCTCGCGGACGCTGAAGCGGGCTCCCCGCACACCGCGGCGCTCCTCGACTGGCTGAACGCGGTGACGCTCGCCGACGGCGGCCTGCCCTTCGCGCTGCCGATCAGCGACCCCGCAGCGTGCGCTCCGTTCTGGGTCCAGGCGGACCCGGCGGAGTCGTCGCTGCAGATCACCGCCGCGGTGGCGGCTCAGGCGCACCGCGCCGCGCGTTGGGACGAGTCCATCCGCGACCACCCGTGGCTGAAAACGGCGATGCGGTACTGCTTCGACGCGATCCGGCGGATCGACGAGGCCCCCTTCGCCTACGTCCTCTCCTTCGCGCTCCAGCTCCTCGACATCGCCTCCGAGACCCACCCGGAGGCCCGCGAACTGCTCGACCACCTCGGTCGGTTCGTCCCGGCTGACGGAGCGGTCGCCGTCGTCGGCGGAGCGGAGGGCGAGACGCTCCACCTCCTCGACTACGCGCCCGAACCCGGACGCCCGGTCCGCGACCTGCTCGACCCCGAAGCGGTCTCCGCGGACCTCGACCGGCTGGAGCGGGGGCAGCTCCAGGACGGCGGGTGGGCGGTGGACTTCACCAGCTACTCGGACGCCGCGTCCCTGGAGTGGCGCGGGTACACCACAGCCAGCGCAGTCTCCGTGCTGCGCAGGAACGGGCGCTGAAGTCGGTCGTGAGTGCGTAACGGACCATGCCCACTCGGGATTCTCGCCAGGCCTTTTCCGGGGCGTCTCCGGGGTGGAGGTTTGACCAGGTTTCGGC